>JAGXAR010000140.1 GCA_018971525.1 Nitrospirota bacterium | reverse complement strand
GCGTCGGCTCGCTTGGTGGGTCCGAGGCGATCAATGAACGGCTGGATGAACGTTTCCCAGAAATTGATATGCGCCGGCTTCGCAGGGACGACGGAAAGCGGGGTCCATCCTCCTAGTTTGGTGACGGTGCGGGTGATGAATTGAGGCATGGGGTCCTCTCTCACAACTCTGCGCATGATGAGGAGTTAGCGGATATCGTATTTGCCCAGGCCCGTTTGACCAACAGCCTGTGCCGTGGGAGCTGGCGCACTGCCGTTCGCACCGGTCGCGACCGGAGTTAATTTGACGGTGTACGAGGTATTCGCCACGTAGAAAAAATCTCCCGTCGATAAATCGACAATGAGGGGAATGCCCGCCAACAAAATTCCAGGCAGAATGTCCGTGACGAGGGACGATGTGCGAAATCCTCGCTGAATCGTCACCGTCTGCGATTGATAGCCCTCTTTGCTGATTTGAATGCTGTGCGGAATGGAGTATCCGCCGGGCACGGTGACGGACATTGGACTCACGCCTTTGTTGTCACCAACGACCACATCTGCACCGTCCGGGATGGTGTAGACGGCGATTTGCTGATCGGTGTTCGCCATCGTGGCACAGCCACTCACAAAGCTACCTACGACGAGCAGACATAACATGACGAAGCTGAAACGAACAGAGGATAACATGGGTGAAATTCCTTTCATGAGATGACACATAGACAGATCGGCATGGTGCCGAGACTCACGGCAACACACACGGCACGCGTGATGGCCGCGGCGACGGCGCCTTGGGCGCTAATGGATCGTGGACAAGTGCGGCGCGTACGCGACATTGGGTTCTCGCTGACCTCAATAAATGGGGCGGGAGGCCCAGGAGTGGCGCCGAGGTCTCCCGCCGACAAAGCTCGCTGACAGACATCAGTCATCGGAATCGTCATCGTGCTCATCGGGATCGATGCAGATCTGATCCTTCATCAGGCTCACCTCCTTTCGAGTGCTGCGCGAGTTGCTGCTTGTTGAAATCCTCCCTGACCTAAAGATCAGAGATTCCTGCGGCATCATGCAGTGCTGCTGTTCGCCGGTCGGCATCACTTCGTATTTATAGGCTTGCAGGCGTCGCATACTCAGTCACTACTCTTATGCCGTCGTATTGATCCACGCGGGCTGTTGCCGCGCGCTGGTGTTCACCGGCGCCTGTTGTGCGCTCTCAAACGTGCCAGGCATCACCATGCCGTTGAGTTTGTAATCCGCCGGAAACCGGTGGCCCTGTTTGATTTTCATCTTGAGTTCGGTTTGATGCGCATAAATCAATTGCGTGATGCCCTGGCCGAGCGTCGCGAACATTTCGCCGCCAGGAGTATAGGGCAGAGGTTGATAGCTTCGATCGACGGGGATCGAGCGCGCGCCGGCAAGCCAGTTCAACAGGCCGGCAGGTGTCAGAAGCAGTTGAAGATGTGCGCGGGCAAAAATGAATTCGTCTTCATGATAGAAGGCCGCGCAAAACGTCACGACGTTATGGTCTTGATAGAGTGGATGTTCATGCTCATGTGGCCGGCCGAACTCATACAGCTCGACGCGATCGACACTGACTGGAATCTCCGTGACGCGCGGGGGATCTTCGGGTTCATCAGGTGAGGCGGCCGGGGTCTCAAGCACCTGGATGAGGCTGTCTGAATGGGCGGCTTGTGGCTCCGAGGACTCGGACCCATCCCCATTCGAAATGGCCGTCTCGTTCGGACGGACAAACTTGAGGTACTGGATGAGGTGCGTTTGGATATCTTCGCTTAGTAAAGCCGCCTTCGTGGATCGCCGAATGAGGGCCTTCGTGATGGACGGATCGCGAACAATCTGCTGCCAATCACGTCCGATGAACCATTGAAGCTCATCGAGCAACACGCGCATATCGTGCACGAGGCCGTCCAAGTGGGGCGACACGTCGGGAGCGCGTGGTGCAGGCTGGAGCGCGGTTTCGGGCGTGCTGGGCGACATAGGCGACCGTTCCGTTTCGCGGGCGAAAGCGTGAGTCCCGTATGTCAGTATTACGTGCGAGCGGTGTGTCAGTTTCCGCCTGAGATTTCAGGGAATTACAGATTAGCGGCGTCTGGGCTTCGGCGGGGCCCCATGCTCTTGGACATAGAAAACGCTAGTCCATTCACCATCGTCTCGAGGTCCATATGCAGGTCCTGGAGGAGCTCGGGAGATGTGGGAAGTGTGTCGGGCTAACGACAGTAGGGGGAGGGGGACGAGGGATAGCAGGCGGATGGCGGAGCGGTGTGCTTCAGCGGTTGCGGATTCACGTAATGATAGAACTGTCCCGGTGTGTATTGCGGGGGCAGTTCATAATCGCCGGTCATGTAACTCTCCTGCATCTCCTGTCGGCTGGGAATGGAATCGTAGCAGGCGACGGGATCCGCGGTTTGGGCGCAGAACCCGTACGCGTGGGCTTCTTGCATATTGAGGCCCCTGAGAATCAGGAGGGAGATATAGAGAGAGCCTAGATCCATATGGGCATATTACGTGACGGCGGATGACAGGACAACGGTCAAAGTCGAGAGCTTTTTTTCCAGACCTTCATAGCCATCAACCAAATTGATGGCTGGAGACTCTGAGATCCGCAGTTCTGCGGCTCTCGTCACCTCAGTGTCAGTAAATCGGTGTGGGCGGACCGGTGCGCACTTCATCAAAGAATAGAAACGTAAAGCGAAGGTCATCCAACGTGCCTGTCAGACGCGGATCTTTCCGTTGGAAGATGGCAAACACGCGCTGGACTAACGCTTCGATCTGTCCTTGATCAATTAATTGATGACACGCGTCGCAGGCCGCCCAGTCGCCGATGGATCGAAAGGCCGGGGTGTCTTCGAGCGCCAGATCCTCCGGCTTGGCCCAGTGGAACCCGCCCCGCGTGCTGATCCGAGCCCCAGCTTTGAGGGCATGTTCGTTTGTCAGCCCGAAGGAGCGACAGGGATATCGCATGATCGGATCCGGTGCAGAACAAAAATCACAGAGTAGGGTTGGCATGGCTCACGCTTTTTGTCAGTTTGATGCGTTGACGAGCGTCCGCGTCATCGCCAACCGTGCAAATTCATCTTGAATCTTCTGCCAGATGCGATTGCGAGACAGGCCAGGTCTGCTGGTTCGTTGCACTTTCAGGCGCGCGCGATCTTGTACGGTCCAGGCTTTTGCGAGTGCATCGAGCCGAGTGTCCGACAGTTGCTGTGGTGTACGACGCCGGCGGGCATGAGATGCAGAGGATAAGAGGGAAGCAGGAAGCATGAAGAGGTCCTTTCGATGAAGAGGTAGTGGGGCAAGTGATGCGGAGGATTGACGTTCGTGGGACTCCGATGGAGCCTCGGTGGCCTATGACCGACGCAGCCAGTGTTCAGTCAGCCAGTCCGTTTCAGCGGTGAGCGCCTCGGCTCGTGTGAGATAGGGACCGAGAATGGGGCCCTGCACGGGAGTCAAATCGGCCGTCCACTGACCATCTGCAGTCGGTTCGACATGCGAGGCCCGCCAGATATGGGCGTTGCCGGCGGCCAGGAGCGGCCGCAGGGCGTCGTGATAAATGAATTCGATGGTGCCGGCGGGCGAGATTCTAATGCTGAAGGGTGTCATGAGCCGTTTGTGCGACCTCGAAGTATTCCGGCTTGAGGTCGCCTTTGACGGTTTCGCCGAGCGCCTGCTCCAAGACCTTCGTGAGCGTGCGGCACTGCATGCCTTGGGCGTTGAGCACTTCGATCGTCACCTGACCGGTGCGGCTGATTTTGACTTTGACCTGTGACATTTAGACTCCTTGTTGTGCCAGGATGAGTTCAATCGATCCGTCCGCCAGCTGGTATTGATCGACCACACAGTGATTCATTTGTTCCGCGGTGCCAAGGGCGACTTCCAACGCATACATCTGCTGGAGCCGCTCGGCCTGCTCACCGACACGCTCCACGAGGCCATAGCCGCCCTGATAAAAATCCCAGAGCAGCGCGTAGCCAGGTTTTCCGTCTCGTCGCGTGACGATCCCAATCTCATAGGCCTGGTCATTGCCTGGAATCCGGATGGCGTGTTCGCAGGTGCCGAGTTCGTCTTTGGCAAATCCGACCGGCAAGGGATAATCGCCGACCGACCTCCCATACCATCGATAGGTCTGTTGGCCGCGCACAAGTTCGAGCCCCAGTCGTCGACAGGCCCGTTGTAGGACGTTGAGGTCTTGGACCAGCAGATTCACTTCAGCAATGTGGCTCATGGGGATTCCTTTTCTGTTGAAAACCATTCATTGGTCGCGTCGAGTGTGGCGGCGAAGGCTCGTGAGTTATGGCCTGCCTGGTGCGCCCAATAGGCATTACGGGTGCGATGTCTCCCAGGGGAGGAGGGGGTTTGCTGGAGGGCGAGGCCGCGGACGAAGAAATCGACTCTTCCGCGGCTGCGGATTCTTCTCGCGCGTCAGTTCGAGGACTCTGCGTCGCTCGTTCCGGCACAACGGGCAGGTGCTGCGCGTGAGCGTTCGACGGTGCACAGGCGTCTGCCAGGCATGGTCGGGGTTGAGGGCGCACTGCCACCAGATGAGCCGCTTGGATCCAGCGGTGACCTGATTGGGGCTGATCCGTCCGTTCCTCGTGGGATGCCATTCGGGAACGAGATGAGGGTGGGTGAGGGAAATGGGATCTTGCCAGCGATGGCGTGAGCCGATGGCGCGGTGAAACCGACCGGCACAGAATGGACAGTTGCTGCGCTGGCGATTATTCACCGTTGTGTCCCAGACATGATGAGGATTGGAGGGACACTGCCACCACACGCGCTGGCGCGAGTTAAACGTGACATCCTTCGGGGTCAGCGTGCCGTTCTTGGTGGGATGCCAGGTCGCGGCAAGTTCGGGTGATTTCCGGCTCAGCGTGCGCGCCTGAAACGACTCGTTGTTCCACGCTCGCATCGCGAGGGTGCAGCGCCGACAGCCCGTGCGCTTGCTATAGCGGGATTTGAGCGACGCGCGCCAGACATGGTGAGGATTCTGCTGACATTGCCACCACACGGGTTGTGTGCTGTTGGTCGCGCAGGCGTCGAGGGTCAAGTGACCGTTTTTCGTCGGATGCCACTCACGCGCGAGATCGGGACGTCGAAAGCTGAGGGGCAGCTTCGGGCCTACCGTCGTGGTCCGAGCCGATCGTCGCTGTGGTGCAAGTCGTTTTTGCATAGATGAGGAGCCATGCGCAGTCCTCATCTACAGTATTACGGTCGGGCGGTGTACATCCAATCCGTCGTTTGTCGAAGGGATATGGGACGATTACCATGGTCGCCGTAGCGCCGGTACCGGCTCCGACGACGTCTGCGCAAGGCTCAGGCATCTGGAGCGTGGTTCTAGAGGATCCTGGCATCTCTTTCAGCGATGCTCTGGTGGTGATGGAGAATCTCATCTGCGCGCTGGCTTGGCTTATTCATAACCCATCGCCGGAGGAAATCGTTTGACCTAGACCTCCCAACTCATCCCGGAGTAGAGAGAGTTCGCTTGGAGATGACCCGGCACGGATTTCATGGTTCAAGTTCCGTTTCGCCCCCCCGAGCCATCGTTTACTGTACAACTGTAAGCCCCCTCACAGATTGCCGTAGGCGATCCCTCTAGAATGGCGGTATGGCCCGTCTTGATATTCTCGTTCATGGGGGATGCCTGTCCGAGTTCTCAGCTCGAACCCTGGCGCAGGAGATCCAGAAGGAACTCCCGAATTGGGACATCAACGTCCGAACAGCGATACCGGATGATACGGACCTGTCCGGGGTCGTGGTCTTTCCAGCTTTCTTGCTAGACGGACGCATCCTCACCACAGGCCTTCCGAGAAAGGACTGGCTTGTGGCCAAGTTGCGTGCGTGGGAGAAGGGAGAGCGATGAGGGCTCGAGCTTCTATTATCCCGACTACGGCAGCACCGATGACAAATCTGGTCGCAGAAGCCG
>JAGXAR010000049.1 GCA_018971525.1 Nitrospirota bacterium | reverse complement strand
CACGATCAATATCCGCGGCCATTCGTATCGGCTCAGGGAGAAGCTCAAAGCCGGACTCGTGCGGGTCGAGGAAGCGTCAACGACAGCCTAACCGGGGTGGGGAATTTTCGATGACCATAACTGGGGAAATTTGGGTGACCCTTGACAGAGCGCCCCGCTGAGGTGGCCACTCGTACCGTACCCGGCCACTGGGAAGGCGACCTCATCAAGGGAGCCCGCAATGGCTCGGCCGTCGGCACCCTGGTGGAGCGGACGACGCGCCTGGTCATCTTGGCACGGATGGAGGGGACGGATGCGACGAGTGCCCGACAGGGATTCACCAAGAAACTCCGGCATGTGCCCGCGCTGCTGCGCCAAACCTTGACGTACGATCGAGGGAAAGAGATGGCCGAGCACGAACGCCTGGCGGAGCGGCTGGCGATCCGGATCTTCTTTGCCGATCCGTCTAGCCCCTGGCAACGGGGCACCAACGAGAATACGAATGGGTTGTTGCGCCAGTACCTGCCCAAGGGCACGGACCTGTCGGGCTATACCCAGCGTGAGCTGAATGCCATCGCCCATCGCCTGAACACACGCCCGAGGAAATGTCTCGACTTTGCCACGCCCCTAGAAGTCTATGCGCAACTGCGCCATCATTCACCCGTTGCACTTGGAACTTGAAACCGCCCTCTGTTTGCAAGGTAAGATTCGAACTGGTTTTTGGCACTCCCCGGTATTGGAGCAGGAAACATTTGCCACTGGACGAAGTCGGATACATCACGTAGTTTGATGATGTCGAGCTGCACTTGCTGAAGTGAGTAAAAGCGAATGTTGGGACCCTGGTTTTTGACCCTGATTGTCTCTTTGTTATCCACTTCCACGTGTTTCGCAGATTTCACTGAACAGCACGTATGGACGTTCGATGATGTCCCTCCTGGCAAACTCCCGCCCGATTTTAGTGAACTCGGAAATCGGGGGCCTCACTGGGCCGTTATTGGGACAGAGAAAGCCGTAAGCCGGCCAAACGTACTGGCAACAGGAAAGCCATATCGGGCTACTCGTCATCCCGCTATCATGCTCGTCAACCAACGGACGGGAGAAGACGATTTTGAGCTCGCGGTGTCATTTCTGACCGCAACAAACAAGGCAGGCGCAACAAGTGGATTAATATGGCGCGCACAGGATGAGCGCAATTACTACCTGTTTCAGGTCAGTCCTCTTGGTCAAAACAACCTCGCGCTATACCAAGTGGTTAACGGGGTTCGGAACCAACTTGATGTGGCCACTCGTCCTTTCGACCAAAGTGAATGGCATACCTTGTGGGTGGTCGTTCTCGGTGACCGATTTGTGGCTACGTTAGATGGTCGGCCTGTTCTAGATGCCCGAGACCCTGAATTTAGAAACGGGCGATTCGGGTTGTGGAGTTCTGGCTTTACCTACTTCGACAATCTTAATCTTAAGAGACTTAAATAACGATTGTGATCGTTTTGTGCTCAAGCCCGGCTCACTCCACCCCACTCAGGCCTATTCCAGCCAAAGGTCGGTTTTCGCTAACTCTCGGTTCCGGCTAGGACCAGTGAGTTGCAGTAGGCCATAGGAGGGTCGCGATGGCGATTTCCTATACCGCGCCTCTCTCTCTGGAACTCAAATTTCAGACTTCGCATGCATACGGCTCCGCGAGCCACCGTCTTTTTACTTTACTCGCTAAATCAGACCAGACCCAACGTTTGAGCATGCTGGGGGCTTCGAGCATCGCACTATGGCTAGGAGAAACACGGGAGACTAGGGGGTTGAGGACAGGCCAGGGGTCACTGGCTCGATGGGATAGATCGCATGAGCCGGGTCCTGTCTATTCAGGAAGTCACGGACTCCGTTGATGGGTGGCTGGGTCGGTTTCACCATGAGGTCCGGCTTGTAAGGATCATTCTGGAAGCTTGGTGTAGGCAACGGGTCCAACCCTCTACCGCTGTCTCCCCTTGGTTCTTCTCTGCTGAATCCGGAATCTCCTTCCAGCCTATCGAGCAACGGTTTGCTGCTCTCTCTGGGACTTTCACACCAGGTATAACCTTGCTCCTGTTGCAGTGAGGTACAGGGGCTGAGCTGAGCCTGAGTGACAGTGACCTGCGATCCGAACATCAGCAGCCCAATGAGCACCGCGACCTTACTTAGTGGAGGGTGTCTCATCACAAGCTTCGTACAAGGGTGCGTCATGATCAGTGTATTCTCCAACGCTATTATTCTACACTACTGACCTCGCCTCGTTAAACCGGCTTAGGTCCTACCCTGTAGTTCTTGGCAGTTCAAATCAGAGAGTTCGGAAAGGGTACCGATTCAGCTGCCCCCTTCCTATGCTCATAAGGGATGCGGAGGTATGCGTTAGTAGGTCGAGCCCTCACAGGGGACACAAAATCATCACAGACGACGAGGTGCGTATGTCGTGGGCGAAAAATGGATGCGGGAGGGTTCCCAACCACGCTCTACCAGAAGGTGGTCCTGAAAGGCGCCTCGACTGGTGGCCATTGCCATTCTGAGCCTCCTTGCGGCAATGGCCATCTCCGCCCCTTGGATTCACGCCTGCCCTGCCTGAGAGCGGTGGCGAGTCAACTCCTGGCATCACCCCGAGAAGCCGTTGGAGTCTGGTGTTCGCCCCATTCCTCCGTCCCGGATAGATCCGGGCATCCAACAGGAGCCGGAGAAACGTGGAAGTTCCCGCGGCGTCGTGAAACCGCCCAACCTCGATCCTGGCATCTCGACGAATCCTGACGTAGCACCTCCTGCACACAAGGGCATCAATCCCCCCGGTGGAGTAACACCGCAAGGAAAGCCAGACGCTCGGTAATAATTAGAGTTGCCCACAAGACGGACACTGAGGCACGGCGTGGGGATCGCGTGTCGAATGATTTGCTTCTTTGGGGGGCTCATGTCTACCATCACTGGTCCTACATACCGTCCCTGGCCGACCAGCACAAGCGTCTGGGCAGGTTTGCGGCACCGTTCACAGTACTCAGATTGCTTACACCGCTGAAGATGTCCTACGAAGCCGCCAAGAAGCGAGCCGAACCGTATAGAAAACCGTCGGAGAGCTACCGGAGATGCGACGGGATACGGTGGGAATCGTCAGAAACGCCGTGACGGAGAACCGGCGAGCCTATGTGTTGGTGAACAACCGTTCAGAGGGGAATGCGCCTCTGACCATTCAGGTACTCAACGATCCACTCAGGGATGAGCCAACATGATTGAGTCGTCGTTTTGCTTCCTGGCTGGAGTGGGTCGAAGAACGGAACAACATTTGTGGGAGCAGGGCATCGAAACGTGGGAGGACTTCCTGTCCTCCGGCTCCATCCCCGGGATAGGACCCAGACGGAAAGCTCTCTACGATGAAGCTCTGGGTCAAGCGAAGACACATCGTGAGCAGGAGGATGCTCGGTATTTCGCTATCAATCTGCACACTCGCGATCAGTGGCGACTCTACGAATGGCTCCGCCCTCGGGCGGTGTATCTCGACATCGAGACGAATTCGTTTGGTCAGATCACTGTCGTTGGACTCTATGGACAGGGACGATGCACTTCTCTCGTCAGAGGGGAGTCGCTGAACCAGCGGCGAATCTGTGACGAACTTGCACAGTACGACTTGATCGTGACATTCAACGGGACGACGTTCGATCTGCCGGTCCTTCTCGCAAACGTGCAAGGGCTACCATTGGATCAGCCCCATGTTGATCTCTGTTTACTTGGGCGGCAACTAGGCTACCGTGGTGGTCTCAAAGCCATTGAAGTTCAGGAGGGCATCCAACGTGCTTCTGAATTGCGCGGGATGAGCGGAGCCGACGCCGTCCACCTCTGGAATCGTTGGCGCCATAGTCGGGATGAGGAGGCTAGGGAGCGACTGTTGGCGTATAACGCGGCAGACTGTGTGAACTTACAGCCATTGGCGGATTTGTTCTATTGCCGGATGGTCCAACAGCATCAGGGTGATCTGTCTGGAGCCCGATGACTCGAGAGCTCTAACGCTCAGATCCAGTTCCGACATCGCTGCTACCAGATCAGCCCAAACCAAGACAGCCCAAGACGATCATGGTTCTTCAAATCTTCGCTTTTCTGTGAGGGTAGCTTTTGCTGCGTTGGCTCATTTCCGGAAGGAGGGGATTTGTAAACCGCAGGTTGGAGACTCGGTTCCCCTCGCCGGCTCCGGCACTTAGTAATATCTCCCCTCCCCGTTGCTACCACTTTGGTACCACTTCCAGCCGTCCGGGGTTCATCGAGCCGATCGATCGCAGCCACTAGCATGCGAGCCTTAAAGAATTACTAATCCATCCAGGTCTCTTTTGCGATTGCCAACTTCCATGGCACCGCTAGACTGACTCGGGCTGAGAGGTAGAACCGATGCCGTTCCTGCTTTGCCTCGTCGCGCTTTTCACGCCGCGGTTGGTCGTAGCGCTCCTCTTTTTCTACACGCAGTGGCTCCATAAGACATTCGATTCTCTCCTCTGGCTGATCCCCGGCTTCATCTTTCTGCCCACGACGCTCCTCTGGTATACCGCCGTCCAGCACTGGTTCGGCGGGCAGTGGGCGCTCTGGCCTCTCGTGGGCATCGTGATCGCGATTGTGATCGACGTCTCGCCGGCAGGAAGTCGCCGCAGGGATGCCGCCATCACCTACGCGATTGGGCTCTTCACCATACTACTCTGAGGCGTCTCCCTCTGACACCCCATGCCGTTGAAGCAGGACAAAAAAGGTGTCACCCTTTCTTTCCCTCGCGCAAGCCTGAACTCCTGTGTGTAGCGCACGCACTAATTTCCCCGGATGATCTTGGTGGCCATCGCTTTAAACACCAATTCTTTTCCTTCCTTGTTCTTCACGTTGTCAAATGAGACATCGATGGTCGCGTGGACGACCACTCGTTCGCCTTCGCCGACCAACACCGGAGTCTCGTTGGCCTGACACCGGATCAAGTAGAGGACGTCGAGCGAACCGGTTTCATCTTCCAGAATAAACCCTTGGCCACAGAGTGATCGCCCCAAGCTGTCCTGCCCCTGATAGACACTCACGGTTTTCGTCTTGCCTTGGAGGATCACGGCACGACGGTTGTTCGCCATGGGATTAATGGTCACCGAGCCGATGGGGATGACCTCCTCGACTGGTGCGGCGAACACCAGTGCCGCCCATAGCCACCCAGAGCCCAAGAGTCCCCACACCAGCCCCCCTCTCCATCGATACGGTGTTCTCTGCGTGGTACCAACTCCCATGTCACACTCCTTTGTCAGACTTTCGAGGCATCGCTAAGATGTCAGCACATTATTCCGGTCGCCTCGTTGCCCACGGCATATGGCTGCCGTCTTGGCCGTCCGGCTTCACACACCCACCAACACTCGCTGAATCTGATGATGCAACCGCGCCAGCACGTCCACGTCCATCGCGACGCAGGTGCGGGGATGACTCGCCGGACTTCAAGCGCACATTCAACGCGATGGTCTTGTCTTTCGCTTCGCTCATGTGAGTCGACTCCTTGTGTGACAGACGAGAAGGCAGGAGCGCATCAGATGCGATGGCATGCGAACAGGGAATAGATGCATTTCAATATGGATTCCTTCTAAAGTTGCGGGAATGTACAGAGCCCTGGGGCCCCTGTCAAGGATGATGTTCAGTTTGTTCGTGAAGTAGGACTGGAAACTGAACCGGTAACGTGTGGCTGGTGGAATAAGAACAACTGAGACAGAGCAGCAAGGGACCTTGCCGCTCGGTCTCTCGCTTCTGGGTCCTAATTGCCCCCATTTGAGGTGAGCGTCAAACCCGGGTCAGCTCAGCCTTGAATATGTGATTATGGGATATGGAGGGACTGAGGTCCCGTTGAGATTTGCTGTTCGAAGCATGAGCCCTGGCGGGCACCTGATCTCTGCCTCTTAGAGAATGGGGGCATGAGCGGAATCTTCCTCCTGCGCCCGCGGTGTCCCCTCCAGCCCTCGGGAAAGGAGAAGCAAGAGAGGCAAATACTTCTCAATGTAGAATAAAGCATGCTTTTGATGGTAGCGCCTCTCCAGGCAGGCGCGCAGCATGTCGCCCCGGCTACATATCGGAATAGTGATGGTCAGTTCGTTCATCGCGCTTCCGTCTGCTGGCTTGTCGTGAATTGTAGCGGTTTGAAGTGAAGAGTTCGATATGACAGTTGCGGCCGAATCAATTAACCGATAGAGGTTGAGTCGTGTCCGGTTTCGGTTCCATCTCGACAGTTGACATGTGAACGAGTTGGAATGTTGATCCGTCACAGATTCCCGAACTCCCGTATCAGACTTTCATACAGCGCCTCATACGCCGCAATGGACCTTTCCCAACCAAGGTTGACGCAAGCCCAGGCGCTGGCGCGAGTCGCGAGTGCGGCACGTTGGTCAGGATAGTTTAGAAGATGAACGACGGTATCGACAAATTGCTCGTCACTCTCAGCCAGCAGAATCTGATTTCCATCCACCACATCGAGCCCCTCAACGGCCAGTCGCGACGCCACCACTGCCTTCCCGGCAGCAAGGGCTTCTTTCACTTTGACACGCAGCCCGCCGCCCATACGAAGCGGCACGACCACAACCGCAGCGCGGTCGAGATAGGGGGTCACATCCGGTACCCGTCCTGTGACAACGATAGTCTCGTTCGCCAGCTCCCGTACCCGGGCTGTTGGTTGGTCCCCAACGATGTGGAGGCGTAAGCCCGGGATGTGCGCCTGCACTCGCGGAAAAATCGCATTGACGAGACGCACGGCGGCATCGACATTGGGAGGATGTTTGAAGTTCCCGACAAACAGCAGGTTCAACGGTTCGTCACCATGCGGGTTGAGCGGCTGTTTTGGAAGTACCGTCCCGGACGGGATACATATGATGGGGGGGGACATGGGAACATGTGCGAGCGCTTCTCGGTCTCGCTCAGTGAAGACGACGATCGACTGGACCTGGCTGATGATGGTCCGTTCAAACCGCTCCCAGGCAAGCATGTCAAAATAGCGGATCGCTCGCCCGATACCCCGGCTTGATTGCCAGAGATCTCGAGCCGCAGCTGCTCCAGGTTCATGCTGAATGAGCAGGCGCGGAGCCGGGCAGTCGTCAAGAGAGGAAAGATATTGTCCCATCACATGAAACTCGACATTCACGATATCAGGTCTCCATGTTCCGGCGAGAACCCGAACGCGAGAACGGAATGCGGCAACCGAGCAACCCGCGACCCACAAAGGCCAGCCGCGAAGCAATGATCTGATTCGTGCCCGCCCCGAGGCAAGTGAAAAGCCGGGGTTGGGTCGCATGACTTCCTCGACCAGCTCACAACGTTCTCGCAGGATCGGATCGAGCGGAGGATCAGCGGGGGCGCGAAGGTACATCAACGCAATCCGGTGGTGAGTCGACAGATGAGCAAGCACCTGCGCCGCCGTTCGACCTCCGCCGTGTGTGGCGTCCAACCGAGGAGGAAACGGAAGCAGAAAGAAGAGCCGTAACTGAGTCAGCCTCATCCGTGGATCCAGTGGCAGAGATTGGCTCGGTTCAGCGACAGCAACTGACCAAGCTGTAAAAATGAACGTGGATTAGACGAGCCAGTCGAGCGGTATTCGTGGGCCGCATGGTGAAGCCAGTATGCGTGAAAACACAAGCCTACCACCTCGTCAAGGACTTGGACGACACCCCTTAAATGAGCCAGGCATTGACCCACCATGCACTCGTATGAACCGCCACCGGCAAAGTATTCCTTAAAAGCCTTTAGCCGATCACCATTAGTTTTGGCCACTGTGGCGGCATCGTTCACGGCGTAGAAGAAACTTACACACGGCAAGCCTTTCTCACTGGCGGATTCCCAATCGATAACCTCAAGGCACCCTTGTTCCTCCAGGAGAACATCGGCTACGTCATTCACGAGGCGGAATTGACGCACAGAGCCGAGTTCCTTGCACTCCCCAGTGTCCAAGGAGCACGCGTTGCCATGCCGCTATATCCTCTGCGATTCTGGTACGCTTAGATCGATCGCGGGTGAAGGAGAGGCGAACAGTGTCGCGGATCAATCTGGTCAGCATGATGCTTCCCATTATGGTGATCACTCCCATGAACCTTAGCCTTGAGTAGTGCCGTTGACAGAACAACAGATTGCTGATAGCAAATTGCACAGTCATATCAGTGCGGTATGACATCGTGCTGGCTTCGCCAACATGCACGACAGTTGTGACCGGCGCGAAATGGATCTGCCAGCCTGCAACCGTTAAGCGATAGCACAAATCCATCTCCTCGAAGTACATGAAGAAGGACTCGTCGAAGCCGCCCACAGCGTCGAGCGCTTCGCGACGGATTGCTAGGGCCGCTCCCTTCACGCAAGGCACTCCTCGCGCATAAGCATGGGACCAAGTGCGCAGGCAGTAGTTTCGGAGGACGGGCACATAACGAATTAGCCGGATCCAGGCATCATTATCAAGTAACCATCTAAACGTTCCTGTAAAGGGATAGCATGATGCTTGCAGCGTCCCATCGGCATTTACCAAACGTGGCCCGACGATGGCGACTCCTGCATGCTGGTCAAGATAGCGACTTAGAGCTTCGAGCGCTCCCGGTTGCAGGCGTGTGTCGCTGTTGAGCAATACCACATACTGAGCGGTACAGCCCGCAATTGCCCGGTTTGCTGCTGTACCATAACCCAGGTTGGTCTTATTGGCATGGAGGGTGACCCAGGGATACTTGGATCTTACCATCTCCACGCTGCCATCCGACGAGTTATTATCAACAACGACCACCTCGCCTGCCTCTTCTAGCTTGATCGAGCCGAGACAGGCTTGGAGCTCCTGACAGGTATTATAATTTATGATAATGATCGCGATAGAATTATCGTCGATATCGTAAGGATGGCCTCTCGCTGATCTCATGCTAAAACTTTCCTTGGCCCAAGATACCAAAAGATCAGTTTCATGTCCTTTGCCAAAGTAAATCTTCGACTGTGATCACGTCAACCGCCCGCGACAACTCGTGAACTCCAGCGAAATACCGTCAACCAAGGATTCACTATTCACCATTTCGGCCGGCCTTGAACAAAATACCAAACCGAACGGTGGCAGGAACGTTTTCCACAAGTACTTTCCTTGGTCGGCCCTCACTGCGCACAGTGGAGCCTCTTCCAACCCACTCGATCATCGCGGTCATCCACTCCGTTGCGTCGTAGGGCTGACTGCGAACCACACTCTGTCTGACGGGTGTGAACTCCTCCGCGCCTTCGTCTCCATTCACCGACACCACCCAGTCTGCCGGTCGTGCGATCGGCCAGTTGCTGACCATAGCCTGTTACTGAGCATCTCCGTATGTCGTTCGCCACAAACTACTCCATCGCCAGACTTCTCCTCGTTCGACCAATCCCGCTCGTACCGCGTTTCGCTCCACATACCGACACACCGTCAATAGATGATCGTCGGTCTGCACGACAAACGATGTGAACCGGCCTTGATAGAGATCCCGTGCCGAGCGTCTCCCGATACGCATGCCGGCGTAATGTACGAGTCAACGTCAACCAGCTCATGAAGCGCGACAGGTCGCCATTTCGATAGAGCCACAACACGAGATGCCATTGGTTGGGCATGACACAATAGGCCAAGAGTCTCATTGCAACACGTTGTTGGGCTTCTACAGCAATCGTTCAAATGCGGCATAGTCGCCGTCGTCGTCGAAGAGGCCTTGCCGCCCGTTCGCACGATTCAACACGTGATAGGCCAGCCCGCCAGGTGCGGCTCGTACGGGTCGTCCCATCGTTCCGCGGCACGCCGCCCTCCTCATGCATTCACGAAACGGTTCCTTGTATCTCCCGCCTTGTGGCACGATGTTATGGCTCATGATCAACTGGAGTCGCTCCCAGTTTCTAGAAATAGGCGTGTCGCTGGCGCTGCTCTGCCTGGTTGCACTGATTGTCTTTCAGAGCGGCCAGGCGATGACCGGTTCTAACTATCCTCTTGGCTTCGTCATTCCCTCCATTCTGATATGGGTCGCGGTCAGGCTCGGGCCACGGGAAACGGCAACGGCCATCTTGCTGTGTGTAGGAATAGCAATTTGGGGAACCTTGCGCGGGTCCGGCCCCTTCGCCCGTGACGGCCCAAATGAAACCTTGCCGTTGTTACAGGCCTTCATGGCCGTGATCGCCGTGACAGCATTGGCTTTAGCCGTAGGTGTCACCGAACGCAGGCGCGCGGAACAGGCGCTTGATCAGCTGAACCAAACCCTAGAACGACGGATTCAGGACCGGACGAGCACACTCCAGGCGACCGTTGAGCAACTTCAAGAGTTCGACCGGCTGAAAAGTGCCTTTGTCGGCATCGTATCTCATGAACTGCGGACACCGCTCACCTCGATCAAGACCTTCACAGAGAACTTGCTGGAGGGACTGGCCGGTCCACTGAATGAGAAGCAACACTACTATCTCTCCCGAGTCCAATTCAATGCAGACCAACTAAGGCGAATGTTGAATGAATTGCTGGACCTGTCAAAAATTGAAGCGGGTAAAAGCGGGTAAAATGGAGCTGCGGCCTGCTGTTCTGTCACTGCAAGAGCTACTTGCTGATCTCCTGGAAGGGTTTCAGCCCCTCGCACAGGCGAAATCGATTATGATGGAAGTATCTTCTATGGAGAATATACCGAAGGTTCGCGCTGACCGGGACAAACTGTATGAAGTGCTCGCCAATTTGCTGGAGAATGCAATTAAGTTTACGCCATCAGGTGGACGTGTCCAGATCGGTGCACAGGTCCTGGATGATCGGTACATCAAAGTCAGGGTTTCTGATACAGGTTGTGGAATCTCGGAAGAGCATCTCCGGAAGATCTTCGACAAGTTCTATCAGGTGCGGTCAGTCCCAGCGATTCGCGGTAGGCGCGGTCGGCGATGCCGCGCTGTTTCTCTGGTTTCTCTCGAGATTCTTCCGCTTTCTGGAACTCGACCTTCGTAATCTTCCGCAGCTCCTGGATGATCATCTGGGTCGTCTGCTCCACCACGCCCTTGGGTGGCAAGATGCTCCCGACGACGACACGATTGAGCTGCACCGGGATGCCTTGCCTCTCGATCAGTTTGGTTTGCACTTCTTTCGCAATGGCGTCCTGCAGCTTCGCCCTGGTGATCGGATCGGTCGTCAACTGAAAGAGAGGGTACCGCTGAACTTCCTCGCGGACGAACGTGCGGAACGCTTCTTTGGCATTGTTGGCATACCAGTTCGGGCCATACTTGCTGATGAGTTCAGGCGAGCGCCCCTCGATCACGTTGGCGATGAGGAAGGCGTCGAAGGAGACCGGCGCGTTCTCTGCAGAGATAATATCGAAATGTTCTGAGTTCTGAATCGGACGGATATCGACGTCGATCACGTTTGTCGTCAGCGCGACGTTCACTCGACCCGTCTTGGCAGGAACAGGATCGACGCCGCCATGGTCAAACAAGAATGGCTGCTCGACCAATACCCTTCATGCCCGGCTTCGATCGCGACACACCCGACCCACGTGAGCGCTATCGACAACACTCCCACGATCCCCGACACGACTCACTCCGTGGATCATAACTCCCTCCTCTCCTCACGCGCTCCACTGAGGGACAGTCTGGTTGACTGACCGGCGCCCATGACCTCTCGCACACGCTCATGGCAATACCTTACGAAGCAGTTTGACGGATTGGCAAACCGAGGCCCCTGGGACATAGAACAATGATGAAGAAACGACGGCGGGAGGAGAACGGCCCTGTAGAACGAGACTGCCAGAAAGGGAATTTAGAAAATACCGGCTTGTTTTTGCAGCCACCGGACATATTTCACGATTTGATCGACGTCTTCCGGTGTAACGCCGTCGATCTTCGGCATGTTCCCGAATTCCCAATGGTGCGCCTTGACGCCGTTGGCTGCAGCCCGTTGGAAGGCCGGATCCCCGTGATGATTTGGCTCGTAGATCTTATGCACCAACGGAGGTCCGTGGTCGGTCCCCGCCGCTTGCTTCCCATGGCAGGCTGCACAGTTCGCGTTGAATTTGGTTTCGCCCACTTGGAGTTCTCCCGGCACAGGACCGCCCCCCACCGCTTGTTTGGGTTGCGAGGAGTCGCAGGCCACGAGGAGGCCCACTACCAACAGCCAGACTCCAAACTGAGACCGTGATGCTATCGCGCTTGCCATGAAATCAGGACCGCTGATCCGGCTCCTTCTGTTGCCCCAACTGCTCCCGAAGCATCTGCTGTGTGCGTTGGAGTGTCATACGGCGATAGAGCCGCGCGCCGATCGGCACGAGCACGATCAACCCGATCGTCAGATACATGAAAAATTCTTCAGGAGACATCGTGCCACATGCCCTACGTTATCGCATATGCGATGGGATCCACAACCCCGGCCTTCGCAAATCCCTCTCGCCGAATCACACAACTATCACACCGTCCACAAGCCTGATCCCCTACCGGATCGTAGCAACTATGAGTCAGATGAAACGGGACATGCAGTTCGATCCCTCGCAGGATAATCTCCGCCTTCGTGAGCTTCAGCAAGGGGGCTTTTACATGTAGAGGGCTCCCTTCCACGCCGGCTTTCGTGCCTTCCTTCACGACTGCTTCAAACGCACGAATGAATTCAGGCCTGCAGTCTGGATAGCCGGAATAATCGAGTACGTTCGCGCCAAAATAGATGAGAGACGCTCCCACAACCTCCGCATGTGCGGCCGCAAGCGAGAGAAAAATGAGGTTGCGGCCCGGTACGTAGGTGACCGGGATGCCCTGGCTGCGCTCGCTGCCCCCACGGTCCTTGGGCACCGCCGCCGGACCGGTCAGGGCCGACCCGCCGATGGCACGAAGATCCAAATTCATCACCAAATGATTCGCCACGCCTATGGCATCTGCAACCTGCCGAGCCCGCTCTACCTCCACTGCATGGCGCTGTCCGTAGGCCATTGTGAGGAAGAAGAGCTCGCAACCCTCCTGCTTGGCAATAGCCGCCGTGACGGTGGAATCCAGCCCTCCGCTTGCCAAGACGACCGCCCGATGACTCATCGGCTTCATCAAACCCACTCCCGCATACGACGCAGAGTACCAAGCGCGGTCACAGAACGCGAGCCTCGCCTGACGAGGGAAGAGCCAGGATCATGATTGACGGGATGCGGACCACGTGAGGCAGGGATAAGACCGATCGCGCAGAGGAACGTCTAGTCGCGATCTTCTTCTCGCTCGATTTTTTCCAGCAGCTCTTCCTTCGACTGACACTCGACGCAGAGCTTTGCGAAAGGCACCGCTTCCAATCTTCGCTCGCTGATCTCTACGCCGCATTCGGCACAGATACCATAGGTGCCCTCAGTGAGCCTCGTCAACGCTTCATCGATGGCCTGCCGGCGGCGATTGCGCATTTCCATCAAGGATATGCCCAACTCGCGATCGAGATCCATGAGGGCTTGATCGCCGACGTCGCGTGCAGATTCGAGCCGTCGCTGTTTATCTTCAATGAGGGATTGGCCCAGACTCCCCTCAATCTCTTTGATAATTTCCTGGCGCTTGCGCATCAGCATCTGCTGAAGCACTTGGCGCCGGCGCTCCCGGCCTTCGCGTTCTCTGGCCGATTCTTTCGGTTTGGCGGCTAGGGGAGAGACGGCCATGCTGATTGGTTTCTCTAGGACCACCACTTCAGCGGGCTTCGGTTTGCTCGCTGGCTTTTCTAGCTTCGCCGGCACCTTGGCCTTCGCCACCGGCTTCTTCTTGGCGGGGGTTTTTGTTGCCATGACGGGTCCTGCTCCTCGGTTTAACGTCAAACAGCCGAAAAAAGTTCGGCATTCATAGCACGGCGCTCCCGCCTTTGACAAGGGGTTGTGGGGAAGGGGTTGCGAGCCCCTAGGGATAGAGAATCGTCGAATGGATGGGGTGGCCGACCAGTTTGTCTCGCCCCTTAAGGCCCTGAAGTTCCACGAGAAAGTCGAGCCCGGCGATCTCGCCCCCCAACTGTCGAACGAGAGACACCGTCGCGGCTGCCGTGCCCCCTGTGGCCAGCAAGTCATCCACAATCAGCACCCGTTCTCCCAAAGCAATCGCGTCGCGATGGATGGCAAGAGAATTCGATCCGTACTCGAGGCTGTATTTGACTTCAAAACTGTCGGCCGGCAACTTGCCGGGCTTCCGGACTGGAACGAACCCGGCGTTCAACCGGTTCGCCAGGATCCCCCCGAAAATGAACCCGCGCGATTCAATGCCGATGACTTTGGCGATCCGCTGTCCCTGATAATAGACGGTCAATTCATCCACGATCGACGATAGGGCGCGGGAGTCTTTGAGCAGCGTGGTGATGTCGTAGAAGAGAATACCGGGCTTGGGGAAATCGGGAACTTCGCGAATGAGAGCGTGATAATTGACGGCGGTCATCGATCAGAGCAAGTCGGATTGTGTCATGGTTCTGCGTTCAATGGTATGGCGCAAACGCGCCAAGGCGGCCATTTCAATCTGCCGGACCCGCTCACGGGTCAACCCCATCTCCCGGCCGATTTCTTCCAACGTCTTGGCCTCACTCCCATCGAGCCCGAAGCGCGACACAATAACAGTTTGCTCCTTCTCAGGCAACTCCTGCACCCATTCCATCATCTCCGCCCGACGCATGACCCCCTCGGTCGTATCGGCAGGCGAGATACACGAAGGGTCCTCAATCACATCGCGCAAGAACGTATCCGCGCCCTCGTTGATTGGACTGTCCAACGAACAGGTCGTACGGACCACTTGTTTGAGGTCCAACACCTCTTCTTCCGTCGTCTTCATCTTGGCCGCCACTTCCGACGCAGTCGGTTCCCGTCCGAGTTCCTGAACGAGATGCTCCACCTTGCCAAGATAGCGATTCAACCGCTCCACCACATGCACCGGCAGTCGCACGAGCTTTCCCTGATTGATAATCGCTCGTTCGATGTACTGCCTGATCCACCAGGAAGCGTAGGTACTGAATCGAAACCCGCGCTTATAGTTGAATTTTTCGACGGCCTTGATGAGCCCGAGATTGCCCTCCTCGATGACGTCGGAGAAGGGGAACCCTCGATGCATATACCGCTTGCCGATACTGATTACCAGCCGGAGATTCGATTCGATCATCTCCTGGCGCGCCTGCTCATCGCCCGCCATGACCCGCTTGCCCAGTTGTTGCTCTTGCTTGAACGTGAGCAAAGTCGAGTGACGGACCTCGCGCAGGTAGCACTTGACGGTGTCCAATCCTTCGGAGTGGCGGCTCGTCCGTTCCTCGTCGGCAGGCGACTCGTCCACTTCCGACGACGCGGTAGTATCTTCGTCGTCATGGTCGACGGCATGCCGGCGCGCTTCACCAAGACCGTGTAACTCCTCGCCTCCTCGCGCCATGCGTGCCTTCGCTCCTAACTGGTTTGCTCAGTACCACACTTGAAAATCTGAAAATCGCCCTGTCGCCGGGCTCCACTCCACGTCAACTGCTGCCACGCGCGACGCCGGCGGCCCGGTCTTTGCGTCTTCGATCAGGATCAGAATCTGGTCTTTGGGGCCCTCAACTTCGAGCTCGACTCGGCCATCATCGAGATTCCTGACACCTCCGCAAAGTCCCCGTTGCGATGCGACGCGAGCCGCAAACGCGCGATACCCGACTCCTTGGACTTTTCCCTTCACAAAAAGCCTCGCTCGGAAAGCTGCCGGTTCAATCGGTTCGGCCATACACTCAGACAGACCGCGCATTACCAACAATTCCTATCCAACGAACGGATAGTCTCACACCTCCGCAGAAGCGTCACGCGTTTTGCGATTCCGCGCGAGAAAATTTCGCACAACGGTTCTACAATGAATACTCGAAACGCCGGAGGAGATCCGATGCACGCCGGTCTGGCGCAACAACTCCAACGCACGGGCGGGGGAAGTGCACGAATACTTGCTGGAGAGATGGTTCCGACCCGCGAAATGAAGAACGAAACTCCTGAGGTGATTATCCGGTCGCCTCGAACTGAGAGGCGACCGGCATGAGCAAGCTTGTTTTGGTATTGGAAGAGCAGACACTGAGGAGTTTATCCGCCCGCATCAGATTCGATGAACCGAAAATGAGCGGGCGGCACGAGCAAGCTTGGTTTGGTCGGGGCGAGAGGATTCGAACCTCCGACCCCTGCGTCCCGAACGCAGTGCGCTACCGGGCTGCGCTACGCCCCGACAAAATCAACAGAACCACGAAGCGAGGGGGGATTGTCTTACATCAGGGGGTCGAAACGCAAGCCATGCGCATCGGCCACCCCCCGGCAGGTAATCTTGCCGTCCGATAGGTTCACCCCTTTCGCCAGTCCGGCGTCTGCCCGGACGGCCTGCTCCACTCCCTGCGAAGCCAGACGCAGAAGATACGGAAGTGTCGCATTCGTCAACGCGAGAGTCGACGTACGCGGAACAATCCCCGGTATATTGGCCACACAATAATGAAGCACCCCGTCCACCACATAGACCGGGTCCGAATGGGTCGTGGGTTTCGTGGTCTCGAAGCAGCCGCCTTGATCGACCGCGACGTCCACCACCACGGCTCCTGGTTTCATGCGCGCCAGCAGTCTGCGCGAGACCAGTTTGGGCGATCGAGCCCCGGGAACGAGCACCGCCCCGATGACAAGATCTGCGGCCATCACTGACTCATCAATCGCAGCCTGCGTAGAGGCACGCGTCACAATTCGGCCACGATACAATTCATCGAGTGCCCAGAGCCGTTCAATGTCGAGATCGATCAGGGTCACCTGAGCCCCCATCCCGACAGCAATCCGGGTCGCCGCTCTACCCACCACCCCAGCCCCAAGCACCACGACCTTCCCCGGTTCTACACCAGGCACACCGGCCAAGAGAAGCCCGCGCCCGCCTTGCGTCTTTTCCAGATAGCACGCGCCGATCTGCACCGACATCCGCCCAGCGATTTCGCTCATCGGCTTGAGCATGGGCAACGTGCCGTCTTTCGCCTCGATCGTCTCGTAGGCAATCGCGGTGATTCTGCTGTCCAGAAGGGCTTTTGTCAGATCCGGTAAGGAAGCCAAATGCAGATAGGTAAAGAGGGTCTGGCCTGGACGGAAGAAGTGGGACTCGGAAAGCAGCGGTTCCTTGACCTTCACAATGAGCGCCGCCTGCCGAAACAGCTGCTCTTTTGATTCTGCCATGATGACGCCGGCACCCCGGTAGTCCTCATCTGCGTATCCGCTTCCGACTCCGGCCGATGGTTCAATCCAGACGTCGTGGCCGGCTTGACGCAGTGCCCGCACCCCATCGGGCGTGACACTGACACGATACTCATGATCCTTGATCTCTTTTGGAACCCCGATGACCATGGCCGCTCCCTCCTCGCGCAATTCACTTCCGCAGTTCCCAATTCATTCTATAGACAACGGCTGTGAAAATGCACGGCCTGGCTCTCGGGGACGTTCCCGCCAGGTGGACAGTGCGCGCAGGCCTGGTGTAAGATTCGCCCGTTCTTCAGCTCACGACCGACAGAGGGAGACTCTATGGATTCAGCAGCTGGGTCCTGTAATGCCTGCGGCGCCACCGGTACCGCGCTCATGAAATTATCGCTCGGGAAGGACTTTTTCGGTCGAACCTACGATCGACTGTCTCCCTCGACCGATCAAAGCCCTAAATGGTACTGCGAAGGCTGTTCGATGCAGAAGAATCTCCAGCGAGACTTTCGCGATATCCTGGGGGAGGTCGACAAACTCACGGCCGGCCAAGGCTCAACCCTGTCCACCCAGGAAGAGTTTCAACGAGCCTCGTTACGACTGCGAGAAATCGCGACGATTCTGGCCGGAGCGGCGGGCCACTCCCCGTTCCTGACCGCAGCCGACGTCACACGACTGATCGGCCGCATGCAAACCACCACGATGCAGACCTAGGCGAACAGGAACCCTTCGTGTCAACATTCACCCGTCATATCTTCGTCTGCACAAACCACCGGAGTCCCGACGATCCTCGCGGGAGTTGCTCCAAGCTTGGATCTGAGGCGCTCCACGCCCGCTTCAAGCAAGAAGCGAAGCGGCTGGACCTGAAAGACATCGTACGCGCCAATAAAGCCGGGTGCCTCGATCATTGTGCCCAAGGGCCGAGCGTCGTGATCTATCCCGAAGGCGTGTGGTATCAAGTCAAATCCGAAGCCGACGTGACGGAAATCATGGAGCGCCACATCATCAAGGGCGAGGTCGTGACCCGTCTCATCATGCCCGATCACCCAGCTCCCACGACACTCCCTCCGCTCAAATCGTAGCCTCGCACCACAAGGATCGTTATGGCCGTCGAAGAAAAGTGGAAAGCCAACCTGGAGAAGGTGGCCTTCATGAAGCAGTTTCCGGGGTTACTCGGAAACTGGGAAGCCCTGGCGGATAAGACCATCAAGGCGGTCATCCCGCTCAAGGGAAAACAGGGAGCCGCAGTGCTGGTGTGCACCGATGGCTCCTTTACCATCGTGCCCCCGATGGCGCCGGAACCCTACGAGTTGGGCGAGGCCTTGATCGTGGCACGGGCGCTCCTCGAACCGACGCATCAGACGGCCTATGTTGAGTATGATCGACTGGCCAAGAAGGACAAGGACGCCCTCATGTCAGCCAGGGCCGACAAAATCCTTGGAGCGATTCAGAATAATCTGGAACAGATTCCTGAACTGAAAGATCGCTTGAAGGAACTTGTGAAGGAGTGGAAGTGAGCGACAGCCTCCCAGACAGAAACATGTTCGACATCTTTTCCCAAGGTCTCTTTGAAGGAGTCAAACCCATGATGGTCATTCGCGATCACCTCGTCCGCCATCCAGACCGCTGTACCCATCAAGCCATCTGTGTTCCGATCTGTCCGACCGGTGCCTGGCTCTCGACTCCTCCCTACAAGTTCGACCCCTCCCGCTGCCTGGAAAGCTGTCGCCTCTGCCTGGATGCCTGTCCCTCGCAGGCGATCTACGGGGTGTTCAAGAAGGGGGAGAAGTTGCTGGAGCCGCAAAAGAAATAGATGAAGTAGCCTGTCAGATCCCCTGTTCTCGCGCAACGTGCGGCCTCAGAAGGCCCTCGATGGACGCGCGCAGTGGGGGATCAGCAGCCCACCCCTTAGAGAGCCGAAGAGAACAGCTAGGTTAAACTCCGTTTCCTACCCCACCGGACCAAAGCAACATTCCCGCTCTTCCTCTAGCATCGCTTATGAACCCTTCCACCAGATATCGAGAGAGATGAGAGAGAGATTGCGCGGAAAGTGGAGCGTTCGCCTCCTTTGTTCCCCGAAGGCTCCTATAAAACGCTGCCCTTCTGACAGCAGGCGAGAGCCTGCTGTCAGAACTCGTCGGTTTACGGCGTCAGCGTAAAGTCCTGGTTTATTGCATCCCCCCCGGAAATATTCACGGGCGAGAGGGAAGACTTGGCCGCGTAGCCAGTCGCGGAGGCCTGGGCAGTATAGATCCCCGCAACCGATGCAGGCTGCCGGGTAAACACGATTGGCAAGGGCGTGGCGTACGGGCCGAACGATGGCGCGCCAATGGGCAGCGTCAGTGCGTACGAGTAGTTGCCGGTTAGATTATTTTGAGAATCGACTTCAGCAACAGCGACCTGCGATTTCACAGTCACAGTTGGGCCACTGTTCAACGTTTGCTTTGCCGCTACAAAAACAGTTTCATCAGTTGTACTAAGTGGGTTCAACGTCACCGTGCCGCTGATGCTATGGGTCTGGGAGGCCTCCAATGTAGGAGGCGTAATGACCGGGATTGGCGCGCCGCTGGTGCTGACATCTGTAATACTGGTGCTTGTCGGGACCGGTACTCCTGAAATGACTGCTGTCGCATGGCTGTCTGCAGTGATGACGACGTCGAAAGTCCCTGATCGGCCCTGCTCAACTAGGTGGGCGAGGAAAAATTTCCCCGTGGTTGTGTTTGGCACAGTCGCACGAACGATTTCACCGCTCACCTGGGCCGACACGACGACATTGTTACCAAGCAGATTCGTAGCGACAAAGCCTACGATGCCGTTCTGCTCAAAGGGGACCACCTGGATTACCGGCTTGAGAGCGTAGGTACCATTACCGCGCTTCACAATGGATTTGCAGGCATCGAAGTCCAGCAACAGATCGACGCGTTGGCCGGAATTCACGGTGAACTGGTGGATCAACTTAATTCCGGTTCGTATGGCACTGGGCGTATCGAGCGGAATTCTATTATTAGGGTTTTTAGGATCTTGCCCCTCCAGGACAATCCAATTGGCAGATGGCTGATTGCCATTGTTGTTGTCCAAGACCAGGCGCAGTTGGGTGTAATGGCCCGCTGTCAGCGGTGTCTCACCAAGGCTTGCGAGCGCGCCATTATTGAGATCGAGCAAGTTCATTGGCTGAGGAGGGTTGAGCGTGATATCGGTCCAGCCAGGGGCGTTGTCGGATGCAGAGTCGCTTTGATGTATCCGCACTTTGCTGACGGTCACATTCACCACCTCGTAACCGCAGGCCGGCGCATCGGTCATCGAAACAGTTGCCGTACCCGTACCCCCACCACCGTCACCGCCGCTGCCACATCCGGCAACCAAACCGGCCAGTATGAATCCCATCATTCCTATGAGCGATTTGGAATAGTCCTTGGACTTCATGTTTCACCACCTGTTCTGTTGAATTCTTGATCAGACCGGCATTCGGACAATCTACATCCTGATGCGATCCGCATCAGGATCTCTCTCACACTATTCCTCCGAGCCTTAAGCAAATTGCATGCTATTCCGTTGATGCTCTACCAAACAGCCTGTGACTCTAGTTACCCTAATCTGGAACAAATCCCATGCCGCGCACTCAATGCTCTACAAAACAATCACCTATAATGACAATCCATCTTGCCCGATCATGTGTCGCAAATACTCTCGGTACGCGGCGCTCTCTTGCAATGCTTCTTAAGTAGGTGAGGCTGTGTCGGCATTCTCATACAGTGCCGCATGATTTTTACTCTATCTTCAGCATTAGTTGGTCACACCTTGTTTCATTTTCGAACTGGGATTGGGATTAGACCTGACGACCGCGAACGTAGAGCTTGGCTTACATAACAACCCACAAAATGAGGGAAGGCGCCGATCAACCGGAGAGACCCCTCAAAATGCCATCTCGGAAGATCGTACCTTCCCAGGAAGCACTGCCCTCCACCAATTCAACCGTCCTCTGCCTCAAGAGACTGGTCTTCTATGTTGGCTTGGTAACGAAAGAGGTCTGGAGCAGGTGGCGATCGAAGCCGCGGGTAATTGTTCCAAAACGAGCGTAGCGGTAGAGGACGACATCGAAGATGGTCGACATCGTGGAAAGCACGAGGCCTAAGAGCGGAAAATAGAGGATGGAAAGGACCATGATCCCAATGGCCAGCATGGGATGGGCGGCGATCATGCCGGCGCCGATGACGAAGGCAAAGACGCCTGGAACGGCCCAGAAGAAGTAGAGCAGCCCAAACCCGAGACCGGCCAAGAGGTCTTCTCCCCAGATTCTTCTGATTAGCTGCACGGACGCTTGAACGGCTTCGAGCGGGCCTTTTCTCTCCGCCACCAACACTGGCACCACGAGAAACGTGGCGACGCTCCAGGCCAGACCCAGCATAGGCGCACCATGTTCCCGACAATGCCGGACCTTCGTTCGATCGCTTTGAGGACGACCCCGATGGTGGCTGAGACCATCGCCCAGCCGAGGATCTGAGGAAAGCAGGACAGGGCTTCGCGCAACCCCTCCAGAATCGTGGCCTGCTTCCCTTCCAGTTTCCGCAAGACACAGATCGCGAGGGCTGCGTTGAAAAAAATGGCGACCCCATAGGTCACCACATAGAACAAAAACATGGCAACATAGGAGAGCGACCCGGTCTGAGAAAGCTCGTCAGAAGCTGCGGCTCCAGTCAGTGCCCGTAAAATCGCAGGGACGGCAAACGAAGCGGTGAGCAGCATGAGGCAGGCGGAGGAGGCGATGGGCAGGAGCAACAGCGTCTTGTCTTCCCGTAGAATCTGCCGGGCAGCCGACATGATGGTCTGCGTCTGCGCGACCCTCTGAGTCCAGCCGGTTTGAATCTGCATGCGAACCCTTCTTGCAACAACTAGATTATTTGTTTCCGGATCCGGCCCCAATAGGCAGTCCCCACGTGGCCGCAGGCGCCGGTGAAGGTCGTGAGCGCCATGATCTGGTAGACCTTGTTGCGGGAAATTTTCACTTTGACGGCGGGGTTCAAGAGATCGGGCGAATTCATGGCAAGCTTCAGCGATTCGCCGGCGGAAAGAATCGGCCACATGCAGGAAAGTCGAAGTCGCATTTCGTAGCGCGGGATCGACATCGTATAGAGCCAACCTTGGTCAAGATGCTCCACAGCCATACGGACAAGTTTGCTCAGAACTGGCTGAAAGCGTGTACGGTTCCGCTGGTCCAGTAAGTCCCGTGCAGCGAGTCCGGCTTCGGCCAGCATGGACACCGGCACATAGCAACGGCCTTTCTGGAGATCATGCGCGATGTCTTTCACAATATTCGTGAGTTGGAGCCCCTTTCCAAATCTTACGCCGACCTCGGCCATGTCCCGCACCTTCCACGAGGCCAACGCCTTCCGGTGCGCACACATCAAATCTGTCCAGAACTCACCCACACAGCCAGCCACGTAATAGGTGTAGCGGTCCAGATCATCCAGCGACTTCAGAGCAGTGAGATCCGCCGCAGACGTGCCGGGGAAGACAGCGAGGTCCATCTCCATGCCTTGCGTCAGCGTGGTCATGAGCCGTTGTATGCGGCGGCGATCGTCCGACGAAAAGGTCTGGAAGAGCCTGAAGCAATCCTCCAGCCGTTCAAGCAGGATACGCTCGGCAGAATTCTGCTGGATTGGTCCCACCGCCTGCTGGATCTCTCGCACCCGAGTCCAGGCAATCTGATCGCTCACGAACTGAGCTTTGAGTTGGCCGAGTAAATCCAGCCGACGCGGACGGTCGATCAATTCCGTGTCCGCGATCGTGTCCGCGGCGCGGGCAAATAGATAGCCGAGGCTGACTTGATCGCGCACATCTGCCGGAACCACGACCAATGTCGTATAGAAGAGACGGGATACTTGCTTGAGGAGGTCGCGGAGCAGTTCCTGTTTGGAAGTCTCTAAGCTCGTAGCCACACCTATCGCACTTCCAGCTTCCCTTCCATCCCTTTGTCGCGATGGCTGGGCAACGGCCAGAGACGTTTGTCACAGTAGATCGGAAATATGCCAGGCTGAGTCGGCGTAAATCTAATGGTGACCGTCTTGCCGGCACTCACATCCTGTTCGACGGATAGGCTTCCCGCTGGGTCCTTGATGATAAAATTGTGTGGGATAATCGTCGTCACACTGATCAGCGTCAGTTCAACCGGCTTCCCGGCTTCGACAATCAAATGGTTGGGGGTATATGAGTAGCTATCAAGCGTGACCTTGGCTCGCTGCACCCCGTCCGCTGCGACCGGAACCACTATAGGAGGGCCGGACTGAGAGGGTTCCGCCGCACCAACGATGGTCACGCCGACAGACGTCAGCAACCCGACAGTCGCCAATATGTGGAGCACTCGCATGATCACCTCCTGCATGAGCCAGTTCTAACAGGAAGGACGGGAACGGGTCAACTTTGCCCAGGAGTTTCATGTACTTCGGGCACCTTGACCTTGCCGCCTTAGGAGTTATCTTTAATTCCATTGCCTTGGCAGTCTCGATTGAGATGCATTTCAGGGAATCGGTTAGTATAATCACTTGCACTGATGACTCGCCCGATGACGGGGCGAGAAAATGGTCTTGAAGGAGGATCTCGATGAAGTGGATGAAGGGTATGTTCCTGCTGTTGGCCGCCAACATTCTGATCATGGTGACGCTCTCGCTCACCGTGCCGTTGCTTATCAACATCATTCTGCCCATGTTCGGGATCGATCTGCGAGGGTCGGTCGACCTCAGTTCGCTAGTCTGGGCTCTCGTCCTCGGCTTTGGTGGCGCCTTTATCAGTTTGGCGTTCTCCAAACAAATGGCTCGGGCCATGTTGGATTGCCGGCAGATCACCCAACCACGGTCGCAAGCCGAACAGGTCGTTTACGGCTCCGTCCAGGAGATCGCGCAACGGCTCCACATCACGATGCCTGAAGTGTGGGTCTACGAATCCCCCGATCCCAACGCCTTCGCAACCGGCCCCAGCAAGAACAACTCCATGGTGGCCGTCTCGACCGGACTGTTGAGCAATCTACAGGAGCAGGAAGTGCGAGCCGTCCTCGCCCACGAAATGGGACACGTCTACAATGGAGACATGTTCGCAACGACTGTGTTGATGGGGCTGATGAATACCTTCGTATACTACATTGCGATGTGGGTACGTCGATTCTTCGAAGATCGCGATCAAGCTGCACTTGGGTTTGGGTTGTCGATCGCGCTCCAGATCATCATCAGTATCCTGGCCTCAATCCTGATCAGTTGGTTTTCGCGACATCGTGAATATGGCGCGGATGCCTTTTCAGCCAAGGTGTACGGTAAGGACTCGATGATCTCGGCCCTTCGCGCGATCGATCGATGGGTCACCCGGTCGCAGGTCGAGTACTCCTCACAGGATGCGCTCGCGACGATGAAGATCTCCGGGAATTCCTCAGGGTTCATGCATCTCTTTGCCACGCATCCGCCGATTGAAGCCCGCATTGACGCCTTAGAGCGACTCTAACCGCGAGGTGCCCGATGGGAAGATTGCGTCATACATTGGTGGGATTGTTCGCAGGAATCGGCTTGATCGCCGGTGCGGGCTCAAGCGACCTGCTTGAGCCGAGCCCCGTACAGGCGGGACAAGTAAGGGCCATACTCATGGCAACACAAACGCCCATGGTCTATGACTTTACGCTGAATGATATCGACGGGAAGCCTGTCTCACTCAGTCAGTTCCGTGGCAAAGTACTGTTGCTGGTCAACACGGCCAGCCTCTGCGGCAATACGCCGCAATACACTGATCTTGAAAAGATGTATGAGCAGTATAGAGAGAAGGGCTTTGAGATCCTGGCGTTCCCTGCGAACAACTTCGGGCAGCAGGAGCCAGGGACGAATGCAGAGATCAAGACCTTCTGCTACACCAAGTACAGCCTGTCGTTTCCACTCTTCAGCAAGATCAGCGTGAAGGGCGACGATAAGCATCCGCTCTACCGGTATCTGACTGAACAGAGCCAGTTCCCCGGAGAAGTGGAGTGGAATTTCCAGAAGTATTTAGTCGATCGTTCAGGAAAGATTGTCGCCCGATACCATCACCGTACGAAGCCGTTGGCGCCGGAGATCGTCCAGGACGTCGAGCGAGTGCTTGCGGCCCACTGAAGCCCTCAGACTTTTCGATAAAACGAAATGTGAGTTCGATATTCCTGAATCGCGGCGCCCAGAGTCTGGCTGCCGCGAGGGATGTTCGCATCTAATGTGTCTTCGATGGCGGGATCATCGATTTCCACATCATAGCGATCTTGCATGTTCGTTCGGACAGGCCCCTGCGTCACCTCTCGCGGCATAAAAATCTCTTTCCAAACCTCTTTCTCGACCAGACACACGTCTCTGAATCGCTCATAGAGCAGCGTCAGTTTCTCCGGATCCGTCACTTTAATGCGATCTCCCATCCTGCTCCTTTTCTCTGTTTAATGACTGTGGCCTTCCCCACTACATTCGCTGCCGCTCGGCATCTGTGACGGAGCAGGGATTCCTGTCATGTTTAAGCCTGTCGGATCGGGGCTCGACACACCGACCGCACCGGACCGCGCCGCAAACGACGAGAATACACGTCGTATCGCCGCGCCACATTCCTGGCAGGCTCTGAGGGGTTCAGCCGACACCCCCTGAATATGCTCTCTGCGCCCGGCGCATGGCGGCTGCCGCTGACACTGATCTGTGATGTACTCGTAGATAGGCATCGGTGCTGCTAACGCGCGATCATCGCAGGCCTACTTGTGCGGGCTCACGCCTGCAGGAGCAGCACCCTCGACAATAGTAAACCGCATGGTGCCCACTTGATTGCCCGCATGAAAGGACTGTTGTCCCAGCGGCGTGATGAACAGTTTCACCAGATACGTCCCGACGGCCCAGGCGTCTCCGGACTTCTTGAGCTCCAGGAATCCATAGCGTTCATGCCCCGGCACTTCCAAGGTGTCTTTGCCGAGCGGCACGGATGAGAGCGCGCCCTTCTCCCCCTCCAGAAACCATTGAGCGCTGAACTGGGCAGGATCTTCCAGCGGGGCTGACTCGAATACAATATAGATCGCGGGAATATCCGCAGGAAACACCGATCCCGGCTCGACGGGCTTGAGCCGCGGATCTTGCGTGTACCAACCTTTTCGTCCGAATGTATCCCACTCGACATCATACCCTTTAGCCATCTTGATCCAGGTAAAAAGGGATTGTGGGATGCCCTTCTTCTGTTCGTCGAACGATGGGCTTTGAGTGGGATCGACCTCGGTCGTCGCTTGCTCCTTCGGCGCGAACGGATCCCGCGCCTCGACTCCCTGCCAGACACAGAATCCAAAGCCCACGCCGGCAAGCACGCTCGCCAGGGCCAGCCTCCCTATCCTTCTGGTCTCTCTCATTGGAGCCATCATTCACCGCCGTTCACTCGTACCGTTATGGTATCGAGAGATCAGCAAGGGGTCAATAACCGACTGACCAGGCCACCCATCTATTTACGCTCCGCCACCACCGTCTGTGCTACGCTCGATCGGAGTTGCCATTCAGGAGAGGATCACGTGCATCTGATACCGTCCCAAGGTCCGCAAGAAACTGCGCCAACCAGTTCCCTACCGCCGAGTGCCGGCGAGCGAGGCCTTCGTTACGGCCTCCGAGATGGCGCCTGCCAGGCCGTCACGCAAGGGAGCGGGGAACAATACCTCTCCGCCTTCGCCCTGCTTCTTCATGCAAGCCCGTTCCAATTGAGTGTACTCTCGGCATTGCCCCAACTCATCGGGACAGGGGCCCAACTCGTTTCCGTCAAGTTATTACAGTGGTTCCCCAATCGCAAAGCCCTCATCTCTGCCGGCACCTTTGGGCAAGCCCTCGCCTGGATTCCTATCATGCTCCTGCCGCTGCTGCTTCCGCAGTGGGGTCCATGGCTCGTCGTGGGCGGCGCCGCCGCCTATTTTGCTTGCGCCCACTTCACCACACCGGCTTGGAATAGCTTGATTGCCGATTGGCTTGACCAGCATGAACGAGGCGCCTATTTCGCACGCCGAGCCCAAATCATCGCCAGCCTCAGCTTCTTTGCGCTCTGCGGAGCCGGATGGGTGCTGAGCGTATGGCAACATTCCGCCACCTGGTGGGGGTTCGTACTGATTTTCTCCGTCGCTGGAAGTGCTCGCATCCTCTCAGTCTTGGCCTTGTCGCCCGTTCAAGATGTGCATCCCACCGCCCATCGAGAGGCGCAGCAAGGATTTCGCGGCTTCTTCCGTCAGCGCGCGACAAAAGATTTTCGTCGCTTCCTGCTCTTTGCGGGACTCATGCATATAGCCGTCTTGATCGCCGGTCCGTTTTTTGTCCTGTACATGCTGCAGGATCTCCATCTCTCCTACTTCGGCTATGGGGGATGGCTGGCCGCCGGCCTCCTCGGTCAACTCCTCACTCTGCAGGCCTGGGGCCAATTCGGGGACCGCTTCGGCAACAAAGCTTTGCTGTCCATCACCGGCTTCACGGTGCCATTCTTGCCGATGCTATACCTTGTGAGTACGAATCTGGGCTTTCTCCTTGCCGTCAACTTTTTGGGCGGCGTCATTTGGGCCGGCTTGGCGTTGGGACTGCAGAACTATGTCTTCGATTCGGTCAGACCGGAGGACCGTGCGAAAGCCATCGCGTTGTACAGCACGGTCAACGCAGTAGGATGGTCGGCGGGAGCCTTGCTTGGGAGCTGGCTGGTGGAGCGCCTCCCCTCACGCATCGAGTGGGCAGGTGTCATCCTCCAGCCTGCATCGAATTTGCCTTTTGTCTTCTTTCTCTCGGGCGTCTTGCGGCTGCTGGTCTCTTCCAGCCTTCTCGGCACCTTCCATGAAGCACGCCAAGTGGAGCGAATACCTCGGCAACAACTCCTCTGGGAATTGCCGCTCGTGAAACCCGTTGTTCAGTTTGTCGCCTGGACTCTACCCAAATCGAATCGGTAGGGTGCAGGCCCCATTAACGTGGCACCGGCGGCTGGGCGGCTCGCTCCTGCTCCTCTTGTTTGAGCTTCTCGAACGCGCGATCCGCATGACTCCGCACTTGGTCCGCGGTCGGCGGTGGAGGGCTCTTCGGTGCATCGCTAGCACATGCCCCCAGGACCGAGAACATCACCAGGCTCATCAGGCCCGCACCCGTGGCTCGCTGCCATCTGCTGACGGTTGAATCATAGAGTAACATATAGTCCCTCCTACCATAAGACGCGTTGTGCCTCAGAGGCTCACCACCGCACCTAATTTTACGCCCCTCGCCACCAGAACACTACAGCTCCCGCTGCATCCTCAGTCAATACGAGCGATGCGTCATTGACTGTGTCCTGACGACGCGGTATTGTCAGCAACACACCCCCTCTGAAGTCCCTGAGGCTCCATGTCGTTACACGACCGTCTGACAGAAGATCTCAAGCTAGCCATGAAGGCCCGCGACCAATTGCGGATGGACGTCATTCGCATGATCAAGGCGGCCGTGATGAACAAGGAAATGG
>JAGXAR010000139.1 GCA_018971525.1 Nitrospirota bacterium | reverse complement strand
GTTCGCGGAAGAAATCCGATACCGACCGGTTCCCAACTCTGCGATTAACCGATCCAGCTGTATGTCATCTAGACGCTCGACAGGACGACGAGACCGCATGGCGTGAGACGTCGCATCTGTCTGAGCGAGCAGTGTTCGCAAGGACCGGTAATTGGCGCGCAACACCGAGGTCGTCGTCAATCCAGTCAGCGTGTTCATGGTGTGAGTGATCGTCATGATCGTGATCCTTTCTGCAGGACACCGAGAGGTGCCAGCGTGTGAGTGAATGAGTTGGATGTGATGGATGTGAGTGATGTGAGTGACGGATTATCGAACCGGATGCTCAGTCTCCGACGTATCCGCGAAGCAAGCTAAGGCGTACACAGTTGTCGAGGACTGACGCCTCCATAGAGCACCTGCTGTGTAACGTGAATTGGGTGAAATCGTGAGTGTGTGAGGGGTTCCACAACCGATCGATGACGAGTCAGGCGCAGAAATTGACGCGTTCAGCCAATGGCATGCTAGAATGGCATCCAGCAACACGAAGGAGACCAACGCATGACAACCACGCCATTCCTCGAACTGTCACAGATGTTGTGGGAATTAGTGATGAGTCGGCCGGAAATCCGAGAAGCCCATGCCGCCTATGTGGGGACGACAGAGTTTCTCACGATCGGCGATCCAGTGCAGAAGATTGAGGCACAGGTGAGGGCGATTCAGGCAGGGCCAACCTTGACAGACGCAGAGCAGACGCTTGTCGCTAAGATCCAAGCCGCAATCGCCGCTTTATCTCAGTCTCAAGCTCGATCGGCTCAATCGACTGCTGCGGCATCACGATAAAGTGATCCCAGCGCGATTTGACCCACTTGACCATCTCACAATCAATCAAGTTATCCCATAACGCAAAGACTTGATCGTAGACCAAGTCGAACACGCGTCGATCAGCCGTGCGTTGATCCAACGTCACAATGACTGCTCGATGCACCACTTCCACTTTGATTAGCACTTGCTCCCTCGACATGACACCCCTCCTCCTGGGCTGACAGTCCGGCCAGACAGGTTCATGAAATGGTTAAGGCACACCCCCGCTCGCTGATGCGACGCATCAGTCGAACGAATCCGATGGATGAGGGAGAGAGACGAGTGTCCTTCGAGCGTGACCAGGTCAGCGTGAAGGACTGGAGACGTGGAGAGAGATGAACGTGAAGCGATCAGACGGGTGAGAACGAACGGAGGTCGTAACGTAGAGCTGTGAAGAGAAAATGTCGATCAACGAGATGATCGAGCGGTGAATTCGGCGAGAGGCCTACCAGAAATGAATAACTGAGCCAATCCTAGCCCCGTCCCTTCCAAAAGGCAACCCTCTGTTTCGGTCCCCACCGACCCAAGGCCGCCCGACCAAAACCCGCTTCGCTGTGCTGTCTCATCCCTCATCCTCCCCTCCTCTTCTTCCAACCTCCGACGCCTTGGCGCTCGCGACGAGCGCAGTCTGTCCCATCTCCGACCGTCATGACTGATTGCTGAGGAGGTTTCTATGTTGGATTCGACGCCGACGTTCGCCCCAGCCGTGCCCACCTCGCTCCACGAACTCATTACGTCGCTCCGCACCGCCCTGCGCGACGAAATCAGCTCCCGACAGACACCCCATCAGGGCAAACCCCTGAGCGTCCCGCTCTGCGACGGCCGGGTCCAGAGCCGCTGCGGTCGGCACCAACGCGTCATCTTTCGGAGTCCTATGATGCCGCTCCAAGGCTATTTGGACGACACCCAAGGGGAGCTAGTCGTGGATGGCCGGCCCCATCCCTGTATTATTCTGGGCCTCACGGTCGATCGGCTGATGCTGTCGCTTGCCGGGGAACTCCGCGACGAAATCCCCCAAGCACGCCTGACCATCGATCGGATGCGGCTGCTCCTCGCCCTCGATAAGCGCCTCACCTCCATCCAGGCGCATCCCCAGGACTATCTCACCGAACTGGCGATGAAATGCTTCACGCCTTCCGCCGTCCCTCAACAGCTTGCCGACCAGCTCGCCGTCGGACCGGATCCCACGTTGAATCCTGAACAGTTCGAGGCCTTGGTCCGGGCCATGACCCATGATTTCCTCTATCTCTGGGGACCACCGGGAACCGGCAAGACGAAAGTGATCGGCGCCGTCACGAAACTGGGACTCCAGCGCGGCGATCGCGTCCTGGTCTGCTCCAACACCAATACAGCCGTCGACCAAGCCCTGGAAGCGGTCCTGGCGGATGCAGACACGCCGAAGGGTCGCATCGTCCGCTATGGCCTCGCTGCCGAGGATGCCTCCAGCCATCTCGCGCCCGTTACGTTGGAAGCGTTGGCGGCCGAGGAACTGCAAACCTTGCAGGCCGATCTCGCCACGCTCCAGACAGAAGCCGCCCCGCTCGAGAAAGAGATGGCCCAGCTCGAACAACTGCTGAAGATGCATGAGGACCTGATCGCGCTCGACGTTCGCTATGCCGCCTGCAGCCAACGTGGGTTGGCACTGACTGCGCAACTCGCCCAAGCCACCGAGCAGTTCACACCGGTTCAGGAAGCCGTCCGCTTGCTTGAAACGGAATTGACGACCTATTGGACCGCCTCCCGCTGGCGCCGGCTGTTTCTCCGAGGCGCCAACACGATTCAGGCCGATCTGTTCAGCGCACGGCTGATGGCCGAGGATCACCAAGAGGAGATTGAGCGCCTCACAGCGGAACAACAGAACGCTGCCGCAGCAAGCGCGGATCTGCTGACGACAAGACGATTTTTGCAGCAGTCAGTCGGTCAACAACTGAAGGGCCACTCGCTCGAGAGTCTCCGCGGCTCGCTTGCAGACCGGCAGGCACAGAGCCTCACGTTGCATCAACGCATTACGAGCTGCCAACGCGCGATCGCCTCAGTCGAGTCCCGCATTCTGGAATCGGCTCAGGTGGTGGCGACGACCATCACACGCACCTATACCGCGGCCGTGCTGGAGCGAGAACGCTTCGACGTCGTCATCATCGATGAAGGGTCGATGGCCACGCCGCCCGCGCTCTTTGCCGCCTTGTGTTTGGCGAAGCGACAAGTCATCATCGTCGGCGACTTTTTGCAACTCCCGCCGATTGCGGAATCGCGCACGAGCCAGGCCAAACAATGGCTCGCGAAAGACATCTATCACCTGGCCGGGATCAAGAGCGATCAGGATCCCCGCGTCGCGGCGCTGACCACGCAGTACCGCATGCATCCAGACATTGCCGCCCTGGCCGCCCGGCCCTATCAACGCGCGGGACTGGCCTATCGCACCGACACCCAGATTCGGCACGCACGGCAGGCGCTCGTCGAACAGGCGCCTATCCCCGGCAAAGCCTTGGCGTTTATTGATACCGCCGATGCGCATCCCTGGGTGGAGAAAGATCATAAGGGCTCACCCTCGAACCACTATCACGCGATCCTAGCCTTGACCCTCGCGACGCAAGCGTTGGAGGGTGCCAGCACGGCACCGACCGTCAGCATCATCGCGCCCTATCGCAGCCAGGTGCGTCTCCTTCAGGAGCTGATTCATCAGAAACAGCTCATGGATCGTGTGCGCGTCGGCACGATCCATAGCTTTCAAGGCCAGCAAAGCGACATTGTGATTTTTGATACGACCGTCACGGGCGACCTGACCCGCACGATGCTCGGCCGCTGCGACCAGGATCAAGCGCCCTGCAAATTGATCAACGTCGCCTTTACGCGTGGCAAAAGCAAACTGTTGGTCATCGGCCACGGCCCTTCCGTGGAGACGCTGTCCCAGACGCCGGATTCTCTCTTGTGGGATGCCCTCCAACTGGCGAAAGAGCAAGGAGTCGTGTTTCCGTCCAGTCACTTTGTGAAGCCGGCCCGAGCCAGTCACGCACAGGCCACGCCTCCACTGCCCATGACTCCGGCCCCAACCCCGGCTCCGACGGCGCCCGCAGGAAAACGGCCTCCGCGGCTCTATATGATTCGGCGATCCGAACCTGGCCGGACGTAATAGATAACTATGAATCCCTTCTTTGCCTTGCTTCAACATGATCCCCATCGCGCCAAGGCCCAAGTCTTGGGTGATGCCGCTATCTCCGGCTGGGTCAAGGACGCGATCCAGCAGTTGGATCGGCGCGATCCAGTCGACGTGCTGCACGACCTCGACCTCCTGCTCAATCTCTACGAGGCGCTGTGCGACCGCCACATGGAGCTGACGCCTGCGCCGCGCCATCGGCTGCGGAGTCTCACCGAGGATGCCGTCCAGGTCGCCGACACCGATCAGCCTGCCTCATTCGATCAATTACCAGGCGAAATTGAAATCGGCGGCACACTCGACCGCTTATTGGTGCCTGAATTTCTGACCATCATCTCGGAAGCCTCAGTGGGACTCGGATGGGAGACCGAGCTGTTTGCCCCAATGGACGAACCGGATCTGTTGCGCGCGCTCGACGACCATCATCATCTGCACTTCTACAATAGCTTCGCCCTGGAAGGTGAATTCCCTTCACTCGAGGATTGGCTCGTGAGTCACCAGATCGGCTTCACACGCCGATCCAGCGGCAATAGCAGCTATCGAGCCGAGCGCACGCAGTTCCGGAAAGGCCTGACGGCACCGATCTCCGTCGCGCTCGACCCGCAAGGCCAGGAACTCATCGATCGCCAGGCCCTCACGCGCGTGCTGCGGTACCTGAAAGAAGGCCAGCTCGACGAAGCCCTCACGCTCCTCGAGATGACGCTCGGCCCCACGCTCGCCGCGTTGCCCCCGTTTCGGATCGCGCACACACTGCAGGAGCATCCCCCGTTCCACGCTGGACTCGACGATCACCGAAGATAACGACGTTCCGTGATACCATGGCCCACTTCGTGGGCAGTGCTGCGTCATCATGACGTCCACCCTCACGAGGAGACACCCATGACGGCCTCAGACCTCAGCACGATTCTGGTTCCGGCATTGGAACAGCACGGGTTCCGCGCCGCGCGCCATGTTCAGCCGACGCCGAACGGCTACGGCCACAAGATTACGTTATCCGAGCACAACGGACAGATGCTGGGCGTACTCGTGATCTATCACGGCAAGCAGGGTCCGCGCTATGTCACGAATGAGCTGACCCAGGCCACACCGGAGATCTTGGACCGGATCGCGCAGGCCTGGGCGTCTCTAGAGATGAACGCAGCGTCTACTACACCTACTCGACGATCCGATCGGCTGGCCCCTGTTCCCGCCGGAACCATCGAGCTCTGGGTCGATGGGGCCTGCGTGCAAGAGGCCGACAGCCTGAAATTCGGCTGGGCGTTCGTCATTCAACAGGACGGTCGCGAGCTCACGCGTCACGCGAGCCACGTCATTAAGGCCTATATGGCGGTGCATCGGAATGTCGCGGCGGAACTGCAAGCCGTGATTCACGGCCTCACGCACTGTCGGCAGATGGGCCATCAGACTGTCACGGTCTTCTACGACTATGCCGGCATCGAACAGTGGGCGACCCGACGCTGGAAAGCCAATAACCAGACGACGCAAGAATACGTGCGGTTTATCGCCGACTGCCCGATTACAATCACCTGGCAGAAAGTACCGGCGCACAGCGGCATTCCGATGAATGAACTGGTCGACCAACTCGCCACCGGCGCTGCGCACGCATCCAACGAACACCACTCAGTCTGATTCCTTCAATCTCGTACATTGCGTCGTCTCCGTCGATTCCGCCACTTGAGCAGCGCCTTGGCCAGGTCACTTTCCAACAGCACTTCAATGCCATCTATCAGCCACGTTCTCACATGGCCATACGTCATTGCGGCTGCCACGTCTGGCGCACGATTCAATGCAACGGCTTTCGTGATGATCATGATGGACTCTCCTCCTCAGTGACCTACACTTGAAGAAGTGTATCACTTAGGCGTCCAACTGGCGAAAATGTCCTTGAGCGATCTGCTGCCTACCTCTTCAACAGTGCTCGCTGTTCCATGCCTCGCCCTTCGCTCATCGAAAGGAGACGTCTCTG
>JAGXAR010000138.1 GCA_018971525.1 Nitrospirota bacterium | reverse complement strand
GCTTGGGAAGCAAGGACTCTACCACTGAGCTACGCCCGCTCGCTGCATCGAATCCTACGCCGGGCCTCCATGCCAAGTCAAGAAACTCCTGGCAACTACCTTTGCAGTTCAATCAGGGCAAATTTTCGTCGGCCGATCTTCAGACGATAGGCTCTTCCGGTCACGAGCGGTAACACGGCATTCGCATCGCTCTGCTTCTGTTCATCGACCTCTAAGCCACCCTGAATAATCAGCCGCCGGGCCTCGCTCTTACTAGGCACGAGCCCCGTCTTTGCCACCAGATCGACAAGACTGATCGTCTGCCCCTCGCGCAGATCGGCCGGGGTCAAGGTCAGACGCACATCCGGCTCGCTCGGAAATTCCCGCTCCTGAAACTTCTGCTGAAAGGCCGCCCTCGCCTGTTGACCGGCTTCCGCCCCGTGATATCGAGCCACGATCAGGGCTGCGAGCGCCTGCTTCGCCTCCATCGGATGAGCGGCCTGCACTCCAGCCAAATCCTCCGTCGTGAGCAGCTCGTAGTACCGGAGCATTAACGCGTCACTGATCGACATGAGCTTCCCGAACATGTCGTTCGGTGTGTCTTCCAGCGCAATGTAGTTCCCAAGACTCTTACTCATTTTTCGCACACCGTCCGTCCCCTCGAGTAACGGCATCGTGATCACGACCTGCGGTTCCTGACCATAATCCCGTTGCAGATCACGGCCCACCAACAAATTGAACTTCTGATCGGTGCCGCCCAGTTCGATATCGGACTTGAGCGCCACGGAATCGTAGCCCTGCACGAGGGGATACATGAACTCATGGATACTGATCGGTTTCTGCTCGTGGTAGCGCTTATGGAAATCATCCCGCTCAAGCATCTGTGCGACACTGTAATGGGCGCTCAGATGGATCAACCCTTCTGCGGTCATCGTGCTCATCCACCGGCTGTTGAACTCCACCAGGGTCTTCGCAGGATCGAGAATTTTGAAGATCTGCCGCTCGTAGGTCTTGGCATTCTCCAGAACCTTCTCCTTCGAGAGCGCGACGCGCGTCTCCGATTGGCCGGTCGGATCGCCGATCATGCCGGTGAAATCGCCAATCAAGAAGATAACTTGATGGCCGAGTTCCTGAAAGTGCTTGAGCTTGTGGATCAAGACCGTATGGCCCAGATGCAGATCCGGCGCGGTAGGATCGAAGCCTGCTTTCACCCGTAACGGCCGGCTCGCTTTCAAGGAACGTGTCAGCTTGGATTCAAGTTCGGCCCGTTGAATGACCTCGACGACTCCGCGGAGGATCAACTCGAGTTGACGGGAGAGTTCGCTCATGTCGTCTACTTCCCTCTGCCTATAGATATGGTATCCGGCGTCACCGTGACCAAGGGACGAATCCGCTCAAACTTCTTTTTCCCGATGCCTTTGACGTCACGCAATTCATCGAGAGAGTGAAAGGTCCCAACCGATTGCCGATGCGCCATGATCCGTTCGGCCAACCGGGGACCGATCCCTGGCAGAGCGTCGAAATCCTGTTCCGTCGCCCGATTCAGGTCGAGGAGTCCCTGGTTAGACCGTTTCGGCCCGGGAGCAGTGGCCGGCTGATCCGCCAGCGAAGCGACAGGAGATCCACTCACCGCCGCTGCGCGGCCACTGGCGAACGTCATCTCAGACTGCGCCCCCTCGGACGAATTGACGGCAAGATCACGCGCCCGATCGAACGAGGTCGGGAGGGTCCACCCGATCCAGAAGACGACTCCCATGGTCGCCGCAAACATCCCGAGCTTGAGGAGAAGCGATTGCCACATTATTATTGCGTCCGCTTTCGCGCCTGGTGGATCGCTTTCCCGTCGACATCTTCAGCCGCCTCCATCAGGCCTTCAGACAGCGTCGGATGGGCATGGATCATCTCCGCCATTTGCGTCACTGTGGCGCCGACTTGCATCGCCAAGGCCGCTTCATGCACCAGATCGGCTGCGTGGGCTCCGACGATATGCACCCCCAGAATTCTGCCGCTCGGTGCCTCGGCAATGACCTTGAATAACCCTGTCGTATCCCCTGTCGCTTGCGCCTTCCCCAACCCGGCATATCGAAAACGTCCCACCTTAAGCGTCTCGTCTGGATTCTGCCCGGCAGCTTGGACTCGTTCGCGGGCTTGCTGTTCCGTGACACCCACGCGACCGATCTCCGGCAGGGTAAAGATTCCGGCTGGGATGACGTCATAGCGGACCGTCGCCTGATGCCCCATGATATTCTCGACCGCGACCTTGCCCTGAGTTGAGGCCACGTGCGCCAACATGACCTTGCCGACCACATCGCCGATCGCATAGATCCCTGGCACAGTGGTTTCCATCCGCTCGTTGACGAGAATCTCCCCTCGCCGGCCAGTCTGCACCCCGACCTGCTCCAGTCCAATACCTCTGCTATTCAACCCTCGACCCACGGACACCAGTAGCTTCTCAGCCGCTACCTGCGTCCCATCTTTGAGGTGCGCGGTGATGGTCGTCGGTGACCGTTCCAGTCTCTCAACGGTGGTCCCGGTCAGGACCGTGACGCCGCGTTTCTTCAACTCCCGCTCCATCGTCGATGATATGTCGTCATCCTCCAGGGGAAGCACGTGCGCCATCAATTCAACGATCGTGACCTGGGTCCCTAGACCGCTATAAAGCGCCGCGAACTCGCATCCTTCGACACCCGCCCCGATGATCAGCAGACTGCCGGGAATGCGCTCGAGGTCCAGGAGGTGCTGGCTGGTGAGCAACTGCTGCCCGTCGATCGGAAACTGCGGCAGGTTCGGCCAGGACGACCCGGTGGCGATCACGATCGCATCAGCCTGAATGTCCCGCTGCGCGCCATCGGCTGCGGTCACCGTGACCGTCTGTCGATCCCGTAGCGATCCGGTCCCCTGCACATGCTCGATGTTCCACGCCTTGAACAGCGTCGTGATGCCCTTCACGAGAGTCGCCACCACCTTATTCTTTCGGGCGACCATCCGGGCGAGATCGTACGTAACTGGTCCCGGGACGAGCAGCCCCATATCCTCGGCTTTTTTGACCTTGTCACCGAGTTCGACGACCGACAGGAGTGCCTTACTGGGAATGCAGCCCCAATTCAAGCAGACGCCGCCCAGCGCGTGGGACTCAATGACGGTAACGCGGGCGCCAAGCTGGGCCGCCCGGATCGCGGCGACATACCCACCAGGTCCAGCGCCGAGGATGGCGATGTGCTTAGACATGAGAACGAATCAATGCTTTTGCGTGGAGAGAAAGGCTTCGTACTGCGCCGCGGTCATCAGCTTCTCGACTTCGCCGGCATTGGAGAGATCGACAACCACCATCCAGCCTTTGCCATAGGGATCGGAGTTCACCACTTCCGGGTGATCCTTCAAATCGGCATTGATCTTGGCAATAGTGCCACTGACGGGCGTGTAGATCGTGGAGGTTGTCTTGGTCGATTCGACCTCACCGATCTGCTGCCCTGCCTTGACGACGGCGCCAAGCTTCGGCATATCGATGAAGACGATATCGCCCAGCGCATCCTGGGCAAAATGACTGATGCCGACCGTGGCCTGCGTGCCGCTCACGCGCACCCATTCATGCTCTTGGTGGTAACGAAGGTCTTTCGGAATCATGGACGCTCCTTGTGAAGAAGGCCAAGGTTCAGGTGAAGCGGAAGCCAGGCACTCTCCCATAGCTCTTCAACCTCAGCCTTAATCTCGACCTGCAAAATTTTGTCGCGGAATCGTAGTGGTCCGGCGCCTCTTTTGTCAAGGAATCGCTGGCCCGTTCATCAACAGCAGATGTGTCCCAGCCTGCCCGACCTTCGTCGCGACCGTGGCTCTCACTGCTGTGACCAGCGATGATGGGTCCGACGCGCCCAAGACCATGCCCAGCCAGAGTTGCCGTTCATCCCCAGATGTCGGCGCCAATCGCTGTCGCACCGTTTCCATCGCCGCCCCTTGCTCATATGAGCCTTCGGGCAGGCCAGGCTCTGGCTGGACGACCAGGTGGAGACCACGTTCCTTCGTCTCGAGTACGTCTTCGCCATACTCCCTCAAGGCATCCGCAGGCGAGAAGACGGCTCGCTCATGAACGACCACGGCGACCAGGAGTCCCGGTCGCGTCTGTCGCAACTGCTGGGTCAATCGTGCGGCAAACCCAAGATAGGCTCTCGTCTTCCACCCGGCCCAGCGCCATGCGTCTGGCGAGACAGCCTGACCTTGGCTATCGAATGAGGGCCCGAAGAGCCCTTCAAACATCCGTCGGGACGTCGGGCTCCATTCCTCCGCAAATCCTTTGGCCCTCCTGGCCTCAACCACCAGCCCATCGATGTCTGTCCGCAACAAATCCTGTGCAACCTCACCGACGAGACGCTGATAATCTGGATGGAGCACATCGACATGACCGACCGCCTGGAACACCTGATCTGTCCGGATGGCCATGACGACGCCCCACTCAGGATTCACCGTCATCCACCCGGGCTCATGCAGATTGAGCGACGCCAATACCGCCATCCCTTTGGCATGGGCTGCCGGCACGATCACCCGAAAAAGATCCTCGACGACCGGGACCTTTGAAGTCTGAAAGTACACCCCCATGAGGCCTGACTGCACCGGCTCACGAAGAGGAGACCCCGCCTCGACAATCAACGATGTCACTCCCGCATCAGCGAGTTGGGCAATCCATCGCCCGACATCAGGAACCGCGAGCCAGTCCCGGCTCCTCAGCCAAAGCCCAATTTGCCGACGCTCCAACAGGGACGATGAGCCGAGACTCCGACGAAATGCATCCAGCCGATTGAGGGCGTGAAATTCATAACTGCCGGCGAGCGGGGTAGATCGAAGTGCCTCCCCCACCACGGTGCGATAGGCAGCCAGCGCGGCAGGGATGTCCCCGCGCTGCTCATACGAGCGCGCGAGCCACCACCGCGCTTCGCTCAACCTGGGAGACTCGGGATTGGAGTCGACAAATCGTTGGAAAAGTGCACAGGCAAGCGGATAACGCTCTAGCACATAGGCACGGTAGGCGGACTCAATCAGCCGCGTCTGAGCATCCTGCGCCGGATCGACACCCGCCGCGGCAGGCGGCATCGAAGGAGGGAACCGGTGCGCCGGAGCGGCGCACCCCGGAAGCACCATAAGCAACACACACGCAATCCATTTCGCGGCATCCGGCCAACGATGAACGGGAACAAGCACAGCCGTTCACGCCTGCCGACAGGCGTCCCTATCCAACAATGTCTGTCTGGGGGAAGAAATAGGCGATCTCGAACTTGGCAGTCTCGGGCGAATCAGATCCATGCACGGCGTTGAACTCGATGTTCGCCCCATGAGCCTTGCGAATCGTGCCCGCCTCCGCCTTGGCCGGATCGGTCGCCCCCATCAGGTCACGATTCTTCTTGATCGCGTTATCTCCCTGCAGGACCAGTACCACGACCGGACCGGACGACATGAACGTGCAGAGGCTATCGAAAAATGGACGGGCTTTGTGCACGACATAAAACCCCTCGGCCGTCGCTTTGGAAAACTGCATCATGCGTATGGCGACCGGCTTCAGACCGGCTTTTTCATAGCGAGCAATAATGTCGCCAATCGCGTTCTTTTTCACAGCATCCGGCTTGATAATCGCTAATGTTCGTTCACTCATGGGCTCCGAGGTTCCTCCAGATAGTTAAAGAATAGATTGAACGGGGCTGAGGCATTATATGTGGCTGATAATGGGCTTGCAAGGGTCGGAGAATGTAAGGGACAGAAACAACGCTTGCAACCTATTGGTACGTGATCAATTTCTTGTGGAGATGTTGCTTATCGGGACGTGAATGACCAAGGAGTTTACCGCGGGGTCGACTGTCCACAAAACTTGCCTAACGCTCTTCTCGTAAGGCTTCGAAATACCGTAACGAAAGGACCTCTTCCACGTTGTCCACAAATCGGAAGATTGGAGGACAGGTCTAGTCGCAGGAACAGCGGTTTACGAAAGCATCTTCAGCGTCCTA
>JAGXAR010000008.1 GCA_018971525.1 Nitrospirota bacterium | reverse complement strand
CATACCTTCCCACAGGTCTGCATGCGGTTGACAGCGCACCCGATCGGATTGTCTTCACGCTCTGCAGGCATACGGGTATGGGGGAGAAGTTCATCTCGGTTACACTCACCGAGAATTGTTCCCACTGAAGGTGCTGGCTGATGCGGTGAACACGCTGGGCTTTGGGCTAATAATGTAGGCGGGAGCGGAGAGGGCGAGCGGCGCTAACATGTGCAGATAGCCGCCCACTTGCTCTTTGTGCAGGTGCAACCTAATTGGCTACGAGGTAGGACCTTGGAGCCATCCTTCAACCTCATCATTATAGCGAGAGCAATAAGCCCAAGTTCCGAACACAATCCTTCCCCCACTTCTGGTCGGTTCGGGCGGTTGCAGATACCTACATATCCGCAGTGTATGTTTGCCGAAATCGTCCCGAAACCGAAGGATGCCGACCACGTATACGACTCTTCTTCCACTTGCTAGATTATTTAGATCCTCTGGGGTCAGAATAGCACCCTTCGCCGTGGCCCATGCGCGGTTGTCTTTGGGTAGGCTCGATCCTTCTTCTATTGGGCGCGCCTGTAACCATTTCTCGAATTCTTCAATGGACTCTTTTTCACTGTATGGAGAATAGTCCGTTTTCAAAACTGTGCGGCCTTCAAAAATTGCGTTATAGGCCATTCCGTTGCCAACATTCTTATAGTTAAAGTTTACAGCTAAGGGATCCCCCCACAAGGGGCCAAGCCGGTTTAGATGTTTCCCAGATCTCCGTAATGGCAAGATGAGCACGCTCAACCTGAACGTACTCTACCTTTGTTCCTCGGTAGGCGTTTATTCCCGCAACGACCAAACTAAGCAGAAGCATTGCTACGAATGCAATCCTGTACCGTCGCACCTTGTGTTGATCGCGCACAACTTCTGGACTTGCTGTGATATGAAACCCAAGCCACGTAGTCAGGGCTTGCGGGATTGCGCCTACAACTGCAAGAACGACAGTCCAAAACATCTAGCGTACTCCGTCTAACGACTCGCACCATCTCATAGTTTTCCTTCTCTCAACCACGCGGTCTCGGTAGGTTCACACAGGGCAGCGGCGGTAAGGGCATAGGGGCCTCGCAGGGAGGCTCATTGTATGAGGGAGACGATCAAACCGCAAGGCGAGGGCGTGGTCTGGTTAGGCCAAGCTCAGATTGGGTTACGATTCACGCAGAGTCTGCCGTCAGGGCACCTGAAGAGATAAACAATTAAGGCGCCTCCATAGATTTCATTGCCTTTCGAACCATAGAAATATGTTCTGAAAGTCGTCTCCCTTTCCTTTTCATCCGGCCTGAGCATATCGTTCTGGTCGAAATAGATTAAGGCTTCATATTTAATTTCTTTTCGCTCCAGCCATCCTAATTCTGTCCCATCAACGTGAAGAACTTTAACCTCCAGCGGGGCCGGATGTAGGCCATCTCTTGCTATTTCAATCCTGTCCACGTGATCGCTAGGTAACCCGTAATTCCTGAAAGCGATCGAATGTTTTACGTGTAGTACTTCCCTTCCGTTTTCCAACTTAGTTTCGACAATCTCCGGTACCGGAGGGCGCTCGCCAACATAAACTAATTTCGACTCTGTGATTGACAATTTACTAAGCAGAATCGCAAGGAAAATCGTTCCGATAGCACCAACAAGACGACCAGCAACTGATTGTAGACACCGTTTGAAGAACCCAGGTTTTTCTTCTTGTCGTTTTTTATTCCTCAAGTGTTCGGAGGGATCAACAGGACCGAGCCATTGACCCTTCACGTTCACCAGGTCTTTGATGTTCCCAGAGTCAAAGACGACCTTGTCACCTTTTATCGTAACTTGCTGAGGTGGCTTGTTTTTGGCGCGACGAAACGAATATACGCCTTCTTGAGTAGGTCTATCTTGAGTCCAACTCATGCCGGTTGAAATGGTTCCAATGGGAGCCTCACAGCGGGGAATCCCGATTCTAAGATGTACCTAGGGAATGTGCAACAGGGAGGGCGAAGGAAAAACGTATAATTCAGCAACCAGGTTGCGTCTTTGATACCGTTCCAGTTGACCTTCCCTCAAGCGGAGCGCACAATTCCCCAACCGTGACGACCCCACTTGGAGGGATGCGAATGACACGACTCTTCTTGATGGTCCTGCTACTCCTGAGTAGTGGACCGGCCTATGCGGAATGGGTGTTGGTTGATGCCAACAACTCAGGAGAAACTGTATACGTCGATCCAGACACCATTCGTGGCAAGGGCGATCTGGTGAAGATGTGGGCATTGTACGACTTCAAGACTATACAAGCCGTGTGGGACACCTCGTTTTTATCTAGAGAGTCGCAACGCGAATACGACTGTAGAGAAGAGCGCACTCGGCGGCTTGAGTTGACGTACTTCTCCGGAAACATGGGGAGCGGTACGGTGGTTTATAGCGACGCCGATGAACAAAAGTGGGAATCAGTTCAAGCGGGTAGTGTTGGTGACGCTCTGTGGAAAGTTGCCTGCGACAAGAAGTGATCCGGACAGTCTCCCCTACCAACACGGTTCAAGGCTGGTGCCGATCTGAGGACCGGCCAAGAGAGATACACCCTCGGTCTCTGCCCCACCTGGGAATAATCACGTTTGAAACGTCTACTAGACAGGAGAATCCAACACAGGTAAGATCGGAAAAAAGGAATGGGCGGTACGCTATCTATGGCCACAATCCTTGTTATCGACGACGAAGAATCGATCCGGAGCCTCCTGAAGGAAGTCCTTGAGAGGGCCAACCACCGTGTGCTCGAAGCCCGCGATGGTCAGGAGGGCTTGACCCTTTACCAGCAGAACAAAGTCGACCTGGTCCTCATGGACATTCTCATGCCGGGAACCGACGGCCTCGAAACCACGTTGCAACTGACGCGGGAATATCTCGACGCGAAGGTGATCGCCATGACCGGCGCGCAAGGCGACCGCAATTTCCTCGACGTCGCGAAACTGTTTGGGGCCCGTCGCGTCTTCGAAAAACCCTTCGACCTCGACAAGCTCGTCCAAGCCGTCAACGAAGAACTCGCCCGCTAGCAGTCACGATTCAACCGAATTTCTTCGGACTCATCATCATTGCAGCTTACGGTCGCTTACCTCAGTCTTGCCGTTAGAAGGTGCAAATGCCTGGCAATAGGACCGCCGTTTCGTCATGATTCTGGCAAGATGAAAAGCCCGGTGTTCGAAATGAGTACTCGTCCAAGAACGCAAGACCTGAGCTGCCTTATCCTCTGGATCGTGCTTATTCTTATGGTGGGGGTATTGCCCCTGAGCAACTTTGTGGGGCACTCGCACTGGGAATATATCAAGTGGGTGCCGACCGCTGAAGATTTCCGGTCACCAAAATACCTTATCGACATCTTCTCCGACATTGTCGGGAATACGGCGCTCTTTTTTCCTCTTGGTTATTTTCTGAGCCGGCTCCTCACCTCTTCCAGCCTTTCACGGCAATTGCTCCTCGCTGCCGGGATCGGTGGCACGCTTTCACTCGGCATTGAGTTCTATCAAGTCTATTGCCACAATCGCTTTCCCTCAATCTTCGACGTCATCACCAATGTGACCGGAACGCTCATCGGGGTCCACTTTTCCCTCTCCAGGAAGAGCGCCTTGCCAGCCCAGCAGAATCCGACTCTCACTCCCATCCGACCGGATCGTACCCCCGTTCCTTAAGACAGCGCTGCACAAACTGCTTATAGGCATTGCTCGGAGGCGAGCGGCGAAAGAGTCCGCGCAGGAACCCTGCTGTCGCACCACCGGCTGCTCCAACCATCGCGCCGACACCTGGACGTCCAACCACAGCTCCGCCGACTGCACCACTGGCTGATCCAATGGCGCCACCTGCTGCGGTGCTGCCGGCAACCTGCCCGCTCTTGCCTTGGCTCGCAGTCGCGCCGGCACCTTTGGCCATCTCGCGGCACTCGTCGATATCCCGATCCGCCACCTCCTCACCGACCTGCTGTAAATGCGCATTGGGATAGAGAATCGGTTTGGGTGCCGCACAGCCCGCGACGAGAAGCGTGATGATAAGAAAACCACGCGATCGAGCCATCACGGCGTCCGGCTGCCGCCATCGGTGCGAATGGACGGATTCCGTCGGCTCATCGGCCTCCACCAAGTTCTTTCCTGACCAACGAGCGCATCATGACCGGATCGTTGTATGCCACTTCGCTCAAGGCATCCATGATATGGAGCCCTTTCGTCGCGACCAACTCCTTGGCCTTCGCATAGTTTTTCGCAGTAAATCGGGCCACGGCCGGCTGACCATTCACAATCTGACAAGCCAGGATTTCCCCGTTCACTTCCAGCGTGCCTCCCTGCTCGACCAGCGTCTTGGCCTGTGTCGCGGTAATGCCATGGAGCTGTGCGAACTCCTCCAGTCCTCCCGTCTCAACCAATCGCCCGTCCGGCATGATGCAGAGTCGCTTGAAATGCGGGGACCAGTCCTTGCGGAAATCGATGTACTTGATGTCTCCGCCTTTCGCGACTGCGCGATCCAATGTCCGGTAGTCGAGTCCGAGATTTTTCTGCTGAAGTTTCGTCTTTAATTCATCCGGCAACGTGCGCGTGAAGACCTGCAACGCGGCGTCAGGAAGAGCCAGTGATCGCGCGCGGGCCAATTGCTCCGCCTCGGCAAACTGCATGAGGTCCAGGACGAAGGTCTGTTTGGGCGCGCCACCGGCAGGATCGATGAAGCAGGAAAACAACCCTCGCGTGAGCAACCCCCCGATCTGCGGATAGACATAGACCCCCCCATCCGTCAGCAGGGCGGTCATCGTCTCCAGCGGAATCTCATAGCTTTCCGACAAGACTTTCGCATGCCCGGGAAGATCCTCCTGGTGCGTCATGGCGCAGGCGGTCACATTCCCCGGCGCGTCGAACTCAGAGTAGTCTTCAATGACGTTATAGAGGATCGTGGGCTTTGGCTTGTCTGATTTTTTCTTAATTTTAAACATGAGGCAAGAGACTCCAAATAATTGAAATATAATATGCTATATGATGTCACCTGCTTAGATGATGATAGGCCGGCAGCGTCATCAATCGTTCATCCTCAACCGGTCCGCCTACCGTAAAATGATAGAGCGACTGGAACGAACGTCCCTTGATCCCCACGATCTCATGGACCGGATCGTCAAAGAAGCAGCCGATCCCGGTACCTCGCACCCCTGCCGCCTCCGCCTCAAGATACAGCACCTGTCCCAGCAGACCCGCCTCCCAGAATAGGCGTGGATACCACCAAGCTCCTCCCTCCCGCAAGCGCCCTTCAAACTCGGCAATCATCCCCAGCGAGAAGGCACTGTCTCCCGCGATATCCTGATGGCAACTGATTTGAATGGCCGCCTTCTTCGCATCGCCCTCCAATAGCCAATACAGCGGCAACGTATCCGGGCAGCCGGGGACCGGAGTCCAGATCAGCTCCTCGTTCATCGACTGCTGGAGCAACGGTGACTTCTCCCGATCGCGGACCAGGACATAGAGCCCCGGGGTCAATCCATCCACGCGATGCACGAACAGCAGGAGATGAATCGCAGGCTTCCACGGCAAGACGTCCCACGGCATCGGGCGGTCCGGTTGAGACAACTCCGCCGAAGGCATGACACGGCCCAACATCCGAAAGAAGGTAGCGATTGTAATTGACGTCTTGCCGTCAAACGAGACGGCGCTCCGGCGTTGCCGAATGAGCTGCCCCGCGGACGAGCCAGCGTCGTACGTCTCTCGTGAAGCGTCGTTCGCATACGCTCTCGAACCGGCGGCTGAAAGACGCTCGTCCGAAAGCTTCCAACTCGCTTCGGCCGCTTCATCAATAATGTCCCAATGGACACCATGTTCACGACTCAGCCGGTTAGCTTTCCCGTGCCAGCTTGTCGCCACAAGCTTTCGAGATATCTCCGGATCTAAAAGCAATGGAATGGCGGACTCGGTATCGCATTTCACCTCCCCCAATGGCCAGACCACTGCCAGGCAATCAGGATGTTCCGGCTCAGCATCAGCAAAGTCATCGGTGCGATCGGTCCCCAACAGCATCGCGACAGTCTCTTGTGACATGCCATCCAGGAGCGCCATGTTCCAGCCAAGCGTCGCAGCGGCAATCCGCGCTGTCCCGATCGCATGGCCAACGTCATGGTTGCAGTAACGGAACGCCCGCTCCCCATATTTCCAGGCTTCCCGCCAATGAACGGAAGTCAGACCAAAGAGAAATGAGTCTTGTGGAAACGGGGCCAGCAAACGAGCGACTTGCCCGGCGGGAAACTCCGCCCGGAACTCGAGTCCATGTTCCTTCGGCGCATAGTGATAGAGACCCGCTTTCAGATCCAGCCCGTCCAGCTGCGGCAACACCAGATAACCTTCCGTCGGATGGAGGTTGCCGGAGGATGGATTGCTCCGCAGAGCCCATTGCATGTCCCCTGCCTTTTTCCACGCAGACAGGGCGAGGGAAAATTCCAGAAACCGTGAGAGGGCGGGTAATGTGACCGCCTTGGCTACCACAGCTCCTCGCTCATAGATCGCGTCGTAGGGTGGCGACAGCGGCTCTTCGTCCGGCTTCAGCAATGGAAGAGAAATTAGCTCGCTCCCGCCAAATCGCCTGAACGGATCAGGCTGGCTCGCCCAATCCAGATGCCCGAGCGAGCGGGCATAGCGGTTGAAATGATGCTTGGTCTGGACGTGATAACGGATCACGCGATCGATAGGATCGGTCGGCGCAGTCTCGGCTGGTTCACGATACAGAGGGATTTCTGTGGCCATCGTAATAGTCCGTCCCAGTCTACAGAGCAGCAGGAAGGAAAGTAAACGCACACATTGACCTCCATTTCTCCCCGCGCGTATGCTGCAGTCAGCATCACCAAAGAGGGACTCATGCAATTCGATCCAGCTCTTGCCGCTCAGCAATCGTTCAGCCGAGCAGAAACCAACAACGAACTCGGTCCTGACTGGGACGACGCTGCCGAAGCCGAAGCAATTTTTTCCTCGAACGCCGGCTCCACTGCCCGAGCGGCCTACGAACAACTCCTTGCGCTCAGCGCTCGCTATCCACAGGCCCATTCCTTCCAGGCCTTCTGTATCTTCATCACCTGGCAGCAGGTGACGGAAGAGACCATTGCGCATCATTTCCAGACCGGCCTCCGGCTCTGCGAAACCTTTCTGGCCTCCGCTGAAGGGAAGCATCGAGCAGACGTCGAGCAGATCACCGAACTCTACGGTTCATTTCGGGATGGATTGGGGCTCGATGAAGAAGATGAGATTCAAGTCGAGTTTCGACGCGACACGCCTAAGGGAGGAGACTAGCGGGGCCCGTATCTCGTGAAACGTGAAGCGTTCCTCGTCAGACGAGATACGAGATACGAACGACGCTTCACGAAGAAATGTCAGACGACGACAAACATCGCGCGCGCATTTTCCTCCACCGCGGCCAACTGGCACAGGCAAGAACGGCCTACGAACAGGCAGTCGCGGATGATCGCCTGGCCAATGACTCCCCCGCCCTCTCCGATTCGCTGGGCAATCTGGGCAATGTCTGCGCCCTCTTGGGCGACCTGGAGCAGGCAGAAGCCTGCTACAGGGAAGTGCTGACGATCCAGCGAACGGAACGGAATCAGCACGCTATCGCCCATACCCTCGTGAACCTCGGCAACCTGTACGTCGGGGCCGGCACACCGGAAAAGGCTCGTCCTTACTATCTCGAAGCCCTCGACCTTCTCGCACCCCTGAACGATTACCGGGCGCTCGGCATTCTCTACCATAACCTCGGGATGGAAGAGGCCCGCCGGACACAGTGGGATGGAGCCACCGCCTACTTCACCCAGGCCCTTGATGCGCATCGCATCGTCGGCAATGAGGAAGGGCTGGCACTCACCTATAGTCAGCTGGGGAAAACATTTCTGGATGCCGGCGACGTGCGAAAGGCGGAGAAGTGTTTCAACAACGCGTCCGAACACTTTGTCAAGCTTGGGAACGCCCCGGGCGAAGCCGCGGTGCTGCGCCTATTGGCTGACGTGTATGTCCACGTTGCCGATCGAGTATCGGCCATCCGTTGCCTCGAACGCGTCGTGTTCCTCTCGACACACTACAACCTGCCGGAGTTGGGGCATGATCTCGAATCGTTGAACCATATCCGCCAATCTGTTCCTCATCCCTAAGCCCTACCTCTTCTCGGTTTCATACCAGTCGTCCGGCTGAATCTCGTAACTTACTGGACAGATTGAAATCCTCTGCTACCGTGGGGACTGTCACACCTGTCCATCAAGTTTCACCTCCCAATAGCCGACAGGATACTGAGCCGACCTTCGCAGATAGGTGGGGACATTGCTGGTATATAGCCTTTTGATCATGCTCATAGCTGCCCTGGCCTCCCCTGTTCACGCTGCCGACCCCACACCCCGGATCACGGTGGGGACACAAGAAGTCAGCCTCTCAGGAGGGTATCTCTTGCCTCATCGTTTCACGAGGGATCAGACCACGAAGCAACAGGGGCCTGCCTTTATGCCCTCCTGGATGATGACGCTGTCCGATCCCATCGGCAACAGTTGGTATCGGGGTCAAGTCTCGCTTGGCGCCGAGATGGTGTATATCCAGTTTCAGGAACCCTTTCTCACGCACGGCGTCGGCTTCGCCCCGAAAATCAAATACACCTTCGTTGCACTGGGCCGGATCCGGCCCTATGCCGAATTCGCCGGAGGGCCCTTTTGGACCGATCTCGCAGGAAAGATCCCGGAGGAGTCCAGCCAGTTCAACTTCGTCTTGATGGCAGGCCTCGGGGTCTCCTATTTCCTGACCGACCAAGTCGCATTCAACGTCGGCTATCGCTTTAATCATATTTCCAATGCCGGCACGCACTACCCGAATCTCGGACTCAATGCCAGCCTGCCCTATGGCGGCTTCTCGTTCTTTTTCTGAATCGGAAGGAGGCACGATGACGGCCCATATTTTTTCACGACCATTGATCAGCACCGTTCTCGCCATGACCGTGGGTCTTGGAACCGGCTGTTCCCATTGGATCGAACTGACTATCCCCACAGACGCCGCACCGCCTACCAGTGCCACGGTGGCCACCGATGCACGAGTGCCTCTCTTGCTTGAAACCCTGCATGTCACGCAAAATGGCGCACAAATCGCTCCGCCTTCGACCCTCGAACGGCAGGTACTCGGTGCCATCGAAGCCACTCGCCTGTTCTCTCAACATTATCAATCAGGGTACACTCAACCGGCGGCGGACCAGGCTCGCGTCACCATGCGCCTCACGATCGACAACAACGTAGAGCCCCATGGGGGCCAAGCCGCCTGGCGAGGCTTTGTGGTCGGCGCATCGATGTTTACATTGGCGCCGTTCATCTCACTCAACTACGACTACGGCACCCAAATGGTGCTTGAGATGGAACGTTGGGACGGCCAGATCAAACAATACACCGCAGCATCGAACGGATCAGCGCACTACAATCTGTTCGGGGCGAGCCCTGACGTCATCGAACAGTTAAAGGGTCAGGTTACAGAAGCCTGCCTGTCGTCCCTGCTCAATCAAGTGATTCAGGACTCACCCTTTTATCTGGCCAGCAGCGCTCAATCACAAGACCACCCGATTCGCACCGTCTCGGTCGGAGTGCGCCGGCCATCTAACCGTGCAATTCCCGTCTCTCGACCGCTCTCAGACGCTTCTCGTTAGTAGCCCTCCACAACACCGCTCGCGGCCCCCCGGAGGTCTGGCTCTCTCCTTCGGCACAGTGGTATCATGCGCCTTACAATCACGAGGAGGCCGGCGTGGATCTTGACGCGTTCAGACAGATGGTCACAAAAAACCCAAAGGGCTTTCTCGGCCGTTACGGGCTCGGGAATAAGCTCATTCAGGAAGGCGGGAATCTCGAAGAAGCGGTCGAGCACCTGACCGTCGCCACGCAGCTGGACCCGACCCACGTCGCCTCACACCTGGGTCTCGGGCGCGCCCTGGTTACTTTGGGACGGAAAGACGAAGCGAAGCCCATCCTGCAAGCCGGCATCGACGCCGCACGCTCCGGTCGATCCAACGGAGGCGTGGACTTAGTCCCTGAGATGCAAGCATTGCTGCGGACGCTGGGTTAACGAATCGGATCGTGATGGAGCAAGGAGCGCCCCATGAAAATCGAAGAAGCCAGACAGCGAATCGAATCGGCGATGACGCAGTACGGGGCACAGGCCGGGATGGCAATCGATCTTGTGATCAACGAGGTGCGCTCCGATCTCGGCGCTGCCACGGCCAATGAATTGATCGACGAGTTCGACCTCGAGCTGCAATACAATATCGCACCGATCGAGTCGGACTACTCCAACAGCTAAGCCAGGGGCATACGGCCTAACGCATCTCTTTCAGGGTGCTCATAACGCTTCTTCAACAAGGCCGCAGGCGAGTCGAAACCGGAGTCGTACCCTCTGGGGCGCATGGTGCGACGAATAAGGAGCACCACGTCTGTGCGCGCCGCCGAGTCGGTGAGGCGGCCGGGTCCCCGTTGAGGATTTCGATGAGTCGAGAACGACGTTGAGGAGATTTTCAGCACCTTACTATGCCGCTAATCTGGTGTGCGATCTCAGGACATGGATACGGTCACGCAGCCCAAGTCGTGCCCGTGCTCAACGCCCTGAGCACCCTCGTTCCCGGTGTGACCGCTATCCTCCGCACCACGGTCCCTGCCTCGTTTTTCCGAGACCGCCTGACGATTCAATGGGACCTTCAACCGGTGCAGCAAGATGTCGGCTGTGTCCAAGACGGCCCCCTCAAGATCGACATCGAGGCAACCTGGGCTGCGCACCATCGCTTTCACAAAACCTGGGAAGCACGACTGTCCGACGAAGTCGCCGCCATGCAGGCGGCATCACCCGCGTTGGTCATCGCGGACATACCCTACCTTGCCATCGAGGCTGGTTCCCGCGCACAGATACCGACTGTCGCCTTGGCGAGCCTTACCTGGGACCTCGTGCTCAAGGAGTACTCTCACGCATCAGGCAATTCACACCAGCAGTTGATTCAGTGCATCCGTGACTCCTATGCGAAAGCTCACATGGCACTTCGCATCACCCCTGCTCCCAAAATCGATATCTTCTTCAATATCATCGAAATCGGCCCGATAGCTAGCCCCGCCTCCCCTGAACGAGACCGGCTTGCCTCGGCCCTCGCCCTGGCACCCAACGAACGAACGGTCCTCGTGGGATTCGGCGGTATTCCTCTGACATCCCTTCCGCTTGAACAAATGGAACAGCTGCGCCACTATCGCTTCCTATTCGATGGCCCGGTCCCACCAGGATATTCCCGCATTCACTCCACGACTGCGCTTCCATTCTCCTTTAAGACCCTTCTTGCCTCTGTCGACATCATCATGACCAAACCTGGATACGGCACCATTGTTGAGGCCGTCGCACTTCAACAGCCGGTCGTGTACGTCCGCCGATACAATTTTGCCGACGAACAGCCACTGGTCGACTATCTCCATCGCTACGGACGCGGCGTGGAATTAACGAATGAGGATTTCACCCACGCTCGGTGGGAAACTGCACTTAGAAAGGTCTGTGATCTCCCGATGCCCACGGCGTCCCCTCTCCCAACAACAGGCGCAGCGGACGCAGCCACAATTCTGGCAAGGTTACTGTAGAAACCTTGGCCCTGCCCGCTCGCTCACGCGCAGTGACCTTCTTGCGTACCCGAGCGTCTTGACACTCCCTCAACCTGAGGCTATCGTGGAGCCATTATTCTCCGTAACATGGACATCACTCATGCACCTCCGTATCGCTGACGATGTGGTATGTCGTGACTTGGCAGGGGAATCCGTGCTGCTGAATCTCAGCACGGGCACCTATTTCGGGCTCGATGCAGTGGGCACTCGCCTCTGGCACCTTGTTGCCGAACATGGCTCAACCAAATTGGTCATCGAAACCCTCCTCGCCGAATACGATGTTGACGCGCTCCGGCTTCAGAAAGACGTGGCCGCCCTGATCGATCAGCTTCTAGCCAAGGGGTTACTCACGACCGATGCTGAGCACACTCAGACGGCTCGCTAATCTCACGCTCGTCGAACAGACACTGCTACTCCAACTTATCGCACTGTCTCTTGGGCTCGGAGTCGTTCTCACCACCGAGGCTCTCCCGCGCCTCACTTCCCTCCTGTCGCGCAACGCCTCATTTCCCCGGCTCAGCCAGGACCATTTGTTCCATGCTCGCTGCACAATGGCTCGATTAGTCACGCTGATCGACCTGGCGACTGCGCTGAGTCACAGAGATGGTCGCTGTCTCCCACGCTCCCTTCTCCTCTTCCCGCTATTATCCGCGCGGCGAGAATCGGTCAAACTCTGTCTCGGCATCAGCAAAAACACTGCCACTCTGGAAGGACATGCCTGGGGCGAACGAGGGGGCATCGTCTTGGGCGACCGGCGCTCCTTCACGACCCGCTATGCGCTTATCCTTCGGTTATCCACATGAGCGGACTGGCCGGAATCTATCACCTCGACGGAAAACCGGCTGATCCAACCCTTCTCCAGCGTATGATCAATCGGCTTGTCCACCGTGGACCTGACGCTTCGGATTACTGGATTAGAGGGTCCGTGGGCGTAGGCCATGTGATGCTCCATACGACTCCGGAATCGCTCGATGAACGGCAACCCTGGTTGGATGAAACGGGAACTCTTTGCCTGACGTTGGATGGACGGATTGACAATCGAGAAGACCTCGCCGCCTCCCTGGATGCCGCAGGCTTCCACCTTCGCACCAATACGGATGCAGAGTTGATGCTCCGCGCCTATCAGCATTGGGGAGCGCATTGTCCCGAACACGTCATCGGCGACTTTGCGCTGGTGGTCTGGGATGGACAACGCCAGCAGCTGTTCTGCGCGCGGGACATTCTAGGCCTTAAGCCGTTCTATTACTGCCTTCGGGGAACAACCGTATGCTGGGCATCCGAAATTCCGCCGCTCTTTGAACAGGAGGCGCCCCCTCGCCGTCCCAATGAAGCGATGGTCGCCGAGTTCCTGACCGGAAACGTCGTCACCAATGCCGAGACTCTCTACGAGGGGATCCACCGGCTTGAACCGGCTCACGTTCTCGTCATTCGCCCGGGTAAGAACGAGACGCTCCGTTATTGGACGATCGATCCGCACCGCCGGATCGATTATTCGAATGACGACGACTATGCTGAGCATTTTCACGAGCTCTTCAGCAGGGCCGTGCAATGCCGTCTGCGTAGTCAGAAGCCCATCGGCCTGGAGTTGAGCGGCGGCCTCGACTCCTCATCTGTGGTGAGCCTCCTGCAAGCCTTCTCTCGAACGAATCCGCAAGACCGAGATCGCTTCCATACCTTCTCCCTCATTTTCCCGGGACTGCCTTGCGATGAACGCGGGTTCATCGACGACGTGACCGCACAGGGCCCCTTCCCTTCACACCGCATCCGTGCGCAGGCACCAGCCCTGGACGGCTTTCTGGACGATGTACTCCGTTACCATGACCTTCCCGACCACCCGAACGGCGCCATGAGCAACTCGCTTCGGGCATTGGCTCAGCAGCAGGGTTGCCGGGTGATCCTGACAGGATCCGGGGGAGACGAATGGCTTACCGGCAGCTTCTTTCATTACGCCGACCTGCTCCGCACGTTGAAGCTCGGAGCACTGCTCCGACGGCTCCATGCAGATCGCCCGTTGTACTGTGACCGCTCCTCATGCGACCTCTTCTCAGTGCCGCTTGTGCAATTCGGTCTCCTCCCGCTCATTCCTCAATCCTGTCGGAATATTGGAAAATGGCTCCTCGGACGCACCAACATTCCCGACTGGATATCCCCTGAGTTTTGGCACCGGACGCACATGCAGGACCGCATTCGCCAGGCCTCCTTCGCACCGCCCTTTTCCAGTTATGCCCAGCAAGACCTATTCCGGTCCACTGTACAGGGCCTCGGCATTCACGGGATCGAGCTGGACGAACGTGCTTCATCGTCCTTTGCCTTGGAGAAACGCCATCCATTTAACGACAGACGCATCATTGAATTTGCTCTCGCCTTGCCGGAAGAGCAACGGTGGCGGGACAGGCCAAAGTTCATTCTGCGCAAAGCCCTGGGCGAGCTACTCCCGACATCGGTGCGCGAACGAGTCCAGAAAGCCGACTTTTCCTGCATGTTTGCCCAAGCCCTCCTCACGGAATCGAGCGAAGCCATTTTCCAGTCTCTGTCCCTTGCCTCTGTGGGATGGGTTGATGGGGGAAAAATCTTGACCACCTATCAAACGATGGCCCACTGTTACAACCGTGGGGACGAGGCCTATCGGTTTCACGTGGCTCCTCTCTGGATGATTTTTGGGGTCGAGCTATGGTTTCGCACGCTCTTCCCGGAACATCGCGAGCATCCCGATCTGCCGACCCGCCAGGAAGTCGCGTCATCATATTCTGCCTAGCCATCGCGCAAGGAGTTCGGTACAATCGCTCAACAGAGGGAGGGGCCCCTATGACACGAGAGACTGAAGCAGATCCGGAGAAGACTCGGCCAAAGAAACCCTACGCAACACCGACCCTTGTGGAGTACGGCGACATTGCCAAATTGACTCAAGGTGCCCCAAGCGGCGCGTTTCCGGATGGTGGGTCAGGGATGTTCATGGCCACGTCCTGTCTCTAGCCTGAGCAGGCCACAAGATCCAACCAGTTTGCGCGACCCTCGAACCTTTGCCTCCGCGGAGTCCCTGCTGTGTCGCTCGTAGTCGATGAACATCGCCACTATTTAGAGGATCAGATCCGTCTCACCGCGTTCCGTCGCGCGATTCAGGAGTCGGTCATGCCGGGCGCGGTCGTGGTTGACCTTGGCAGCGGAACCGGTGTCTTAGGCCTCTTGGCCTGTCAGGCTGGAGCAAAACGCGTCTATTCGATTGAGGAAACCAGCCTGATCGAACTGGCTCGTGACATCTGTCAGGCCAACGGATTCGCAGACCGGATTCGTTTCATCAAGGGACTTTCGACGCGGGTCGACTTGCCCGAGCCGGCCGATGTAATCCTCGCCGACCAGATCGGGCACTTCGGATTCGAGGCGGGCCTCTTCGACTATTTCAGCGACGCCCGCCGCCGTTTCCTCAAACCAAGCGGCGTGACGATTCCGCAACGCATCACCTTCTGCATCGCCCCCGTTGAACATGAGGCGCTGTGGGAGCAGGTTGAATTCTGGAATGGGTCCCCTGCGGGAATCGACGTTCATTCAGCCCGAGCGCTCGCATCGAATACGGGCTATCCGGTCAAACTGCTCCCCGAACAGTTACTGGGCTTGTCGGTGGAGCCTTTCTCCGTGGACCCGAGCACCTCGGGCTCCCAGCCCCTTCACTTTGGATGCACGCTGACGATTACCCGAACGGGAACGTTGCATGGCCTGGGCTGTTGGTTCGTGGCTCAACTGTCTCCCTCGGTCACAATGTCGAATTCGCCGTTAAGGGAGCAGCGTGTTGACCGGCGCAACGTCTTCTTTCCTCTCGACCGACCCGTCCATGTCCAAGCGGGTGATTCCGTGACAGTGACCATGCAGATCCTCCCCGTGCAAATCGCCGTGACCTGGAAGGTCGAAATTCGAAAGCGGGATTGCCCTGAAGCAGAGCACCTTCGCTTTACCCATTCCACGCTGAAAGGCATGCTCATTGCCAGGGAAGATTTGCAGCGTACGCACCCGGCCTTCGTGCCAACCCTCACCCCTTGGGGCAGGGCCCGTCTGACCGTGCTGACGCTCTGCGACGGGATACGACCCCTGGCGCAGATCGAACGTGAGCTTCTTCGTCGTCATCCCGACCTCTTTCCTTCCCTCTCCAACGCGGCCACCTTTGCGGCCGAAGTCGTCACCAGATATTCGGCATGACCGTTGTGGCACATCGACAGGATCCAGCGATGCGGTATCGCGCGTACGGCCATATTCTGAGTTGTACCGCGCCACTGGACGAATTGGAACAGACCCCATCTCCGGATACTGCGGAGGACACCGACCTGCGAATCCTGTTTTCGTCGTCCGACGAGCCCATCCCCTCACCCTCATCCTGGTACCTGACCGTCTCGCTTGCCGACGGCACACCCTGGCTGCGTTGCGCCAAGGTCTCCTCTGGCTACCTCCTGCACTTTCCAAATCTGGCCAGCTTTGTGTTCGACACGTCGAGTGATTCGATTCGCTGCGTTCCACAGCAGCAGACGCCCCCGCACACATTGCGCCACCTTCTCTTGGATCAGGTCCTCCCTCTCGTACTCAACCACAAAGGGAAAGAGGTTTTGCATGGGGCCGCTGTCGTCACGCCCTATGGAGCCTGTGCATTCGTTGGTCCGACCGGCACAGGGAAATCAACCCTGGCGGCAAGTTTTCTGTCCGCGGGATACTCCGTATTAACCGATGACTGTGTCGTCCTCGACGCTCGCGGCGGAGACATTGTCGCTGTCCCCGCCTATCCTGGTCTCAGGCTCTGGGATGATGCAATCGACGCCATCTTTGGCACGACTGGATCTTGTGCGCCGGTGGCGCACTACACCCCCAAGCAGCGATTCACCGCCGCTCTCTCCGCGACACCCTTTTACGCCTCGGCCGTTCCATTAGCCGGCATCTACGTGCTGGGTTCAAGCGACGCCGCGCATGCGATCCCAGCCTCCACTCCCGAGATGCACCCCCTCGCGGAGCGGGAAGCGCTCATGACGCTTCTCTCACTCGCGTTCAAGCTGGATATTCTGGATCACCGCATGTTGATGCGAGAATTCGATTTTCTCCATCGTCTCGTCACCCAGATCCCGGTTCGCCGCTTGACGGTCCCTGATTCACTCGCGGCACTTCCTGCCGTGCACACTGCCGTCCTCCGCGATCTAGCGATGTCATGCTGACCCTCCCATCGGTGCATCCCTTTCTGATGGCCCTGTTGAGGGAGGGGCAGACGGAGAAAGATCAGCTCGCGGCCTTCCCGCACCATTCCTGGGAGACGATCATCGAGGAGGCAATTGCCCAGCGGATAGCTGCCATACTCTTTCGCTGGCTCAACAATCTCAACCACCAGCACCTCATCCCCATCCATTTGCTGAATCTCCTCACACAACAGATGGTCCGGCAAACAGCCTGGAACCTGCTCCTGACGAAAGAGCTCGGACGTATCCTGGCCGCATGCCAGGAGCGAGGCATTGCATGCATTCCGATTCGTGGCCCGATGTTCGCTGTGCAATTGTACGGCGATTGTTCAATGCGTCGGATGGACGACCTTGACTTACTCGTTCATCGAGAAGACCTGTCAGCCATCAAGGAGATCTTCGACCGGCTCGGTTATGCGCCGCACGAACAACGACCAGGTTTCCTGGAAGCCTATTCCTATTCGCTCGAGTTCATTCACCCCCGGCATGGTGTCATTGTCGAACCTCATTGGACCCTGGTCTATCCACCGTTCGTCGCCACCGCCGCCATGGAGCCGGTATGGGCACGAGCCGTGAGGCAGCGATTGATGAATATAGACACCTGGACGCTGAGCCAAGCGGACCTTGTACTTCATCTCTGCCTCCACCTTATTCATAAAGGCGAGCACACGCCGCTCCTGTGGTATTACGAGTTGGATACGCTGATCCGCCGGAAGCGATCCCCCCTGGACTGGAACGTATTCGTGCAACAGGCTCAGGCGATGGGCCAGGCCGGCCTCATTGCCGATGTGCTGGCGACATTGATGCATCACTTCAATTCCACCATCCCCGACTCAACCATGAGCCGTCTTCTGGGTACTGCGCAACCAACTCCCTCGATTCCCCCTCACCAGATGCGAGATCATCTGTTGGCTCAATCGTCACTAAACGGGCGAGAGGAGTTTGCACTTCTATGCTCGTTACGCGGCCTTCGACCAAAAATCCAGTACGTTTATGCACTTCTTTTTCCATCTCCCGAATACATGGCCCAACGTTATGGGATGTCCAGCTCCATGGGTCTTACCATGTCTTACATCGCCCGGGCCTGCCACCTGTCTTGGGAAGGCTGTAAATGGACAGGCGCTTGGCTAGTAGCAGCAGTCACCACGCGACGGGGCTGAAAAAGATTTCTCGTTGGTATTCTTTTGAAAACCACCTTCATATTTCACACATCCTTTTGCCCGTCTCATCCGTAGGATGCTATAGTCGTGACGGGCATGAGGTGACCCTGGTATTCCCTCACAACTCGCTCGCTTTATGGATAAACCCTCACGACACGCCACCTCGATGATCGATCCAAGCTTGTTGGCCCGTGTGGTCAAAGGCGATCAGCAGGCGTTCAGCCAGCTCTACGACCATTCGAACACGCTCTTGTTCACCTTGGCAGTCAGGATCTTGGGGAATCACGAAGAGGCAGCAGAGCTCTTGCAAGATGTCTATTTAGAAGTCTGGCGGAAGGTCTCCCGCTATGACGTAGGGCGTGGAACTCCCGTCGCATGGCTGCTCACCCTCACCAGAAGCCGGGCCCTCGACCGGCTACGGGCCAGGGCCGCACGAGGCTATCGGGCCACAAACTCCCTGGAGGCCGGAACCGCTGGGCAGGTAGTCGACCTGGGTCCGAGCCCGTTTGAGACGCAGGCCGATCAAGAACTGCGTATTGCTGTCGGGGCAGCTGTGGCTGGATTGCCCCAGGCGCAGCAACAGGCGATTGAACTCGCATACTACGAAGGACTCTCCCATGCCGAGATCGCCGCGCGGCTGAACCAGCCGCTCGGGACCGTCAAGACACGGATCAAGCTCGGGATGTCCAAACTCCGAGATGGACTCCAACAGTGGTGGAACCATGGTGATCTCCAATGACGCATGAAGAACTCGAAGAATCGGTTCCCCTGTATGCCGCAGGCGCGCTGGACCGGACCGAGCGGCAGGCGCTGGAAGCCCATTTGCTCTCCGGCTGCGCCTCCTGTCACAGTGCACTGAAGGACTATCAGTCCGTTGCCGCTCTCCTCCCGCTCGGGCTCAGCCCGACCAGGCCTCCACGCTCCCTCAAAGCCACGATCATGGCCGGACGAAACCCCGGAGCGATTCCAGCTGAAGCGGCACCTAAAGAACCGGCCCGACCGAGCCTGGAACCGGGCGAATGGATGAACCACCTCTTTCCTCCCGTCGCCCCCGCCCGATCGTTGTCACTACCCTGGGTCGTTGGATTGGCCACGCTCCTGATCGTGGGTGTCGTCGGATATCTCGCGTGGAACTTTGCGGCACAACGTTCCGTCGACACCTCGATCATTCAGCAGCTCGAAGCATCGCTCCAGGAAAAGTCGGTGAAGCTTGCCAGCTTGCATCGTGAGGTCGGCGACCAAACCAAAGCCCTCGCTGAATTACGCAATGAAATGCAACAACGAATGAACGAAGCGGCGGAAACCAAAGAACAGCTGATGCAACGTGAGGCTGAACTGGAAGAGGCTCGTGTTCAATTAAGCCAGCGAGGCGGCGCTCGCAGCGTTGGGACTCCGCAAGACGAATTGGCCACACTCCTTCGAATTCCCGACGTTAAGGCCGTGTCCCTCACCGGATCGGACATGGCGAAACGGGCCGCGGGATTCCTGCTGTACGATTCTCGAACCCAGAAAGTCTGGCTCTACTCTGTGAACCTGCCGGAATGTCCCACTGGCACGACCTATCAACTGTGGGCCATTCACGATAAACCCGTGAGCATCGGAACCTTTCACATGGATACAGGAGAAACCGCGCATCTATTGGTCAAGAAGGCGCCCAGCTTCACGGCTGCGAAGACCTTTGCCGTCAGCCTTGAGCCCTCAGGCGGCCGCCAGCAACCAACCGGACCCATGTATCTCCTGAGCCGCTCGTAGTGCGAAGAGCACCCACGCTTGACCTCTCCACGCAAGCCCGTTACAACCACCCGACATTCTCTCGTATATCTATTGATGGGCTCTGACTCCTAGCAGGATGCTGAACAAGTCCGCCAGCAGGGGCGGGATGGCCCGGTGAATTCCTGTGCTCGCGCAACGCGCGGTTTCAGAAGACCCTCGTTGGACGCGCGCAGTGGGGGACCCATCCTGGCCATCATAAACAAGACAATATAACGAGCAAGCTTGGAAGGGCTGTCTTTGGTCACTCGTTGCGGCCTTGCTTGGAACAAGGAGCGTCCCAGGGTGAAGAGGCTGTTTTGGAAAACTCAGGGCGGGAGGGTGAAATATCCTCCAGGGTTGGGCTGGTGAAAAGTCTGGCCTTTTTGAGCAACTTGCGGAAGGGTTCTCCTGTTGTGCCACACCTGCGGACCATCGAAGCTCTAGCGTGTCACAATTCTTTTTTATCATCCTGCTAGAGCCACTGGATAGACTTCATGTTCACGACGTCACGGATACTGCACCAGCTGACAGTGGGAACCCTGCTGTGGGGATTCTGTCTGAGCAGCGCGCCAGAACTCTTGGCGCTTGAGAAATATGGACGTCCGCTTCCAGAAATGGAGGGGGCCCGAGACCAAAGTGAAGAACACTGGATCCAGGGCTATCTCCTCTCCGGAGCCTTCTTGAGCAATCCCAGCTTTGCTGCGAGACCGGACAACAGCGGTTTGGTCGGCCTCCGCCACATGATCCATCTCGAAACGGATCTCTATAAGGAATATCTACAGTTCTATACCGATCAGAACTTTTTTTCTGACCGAAAAGCCGGCTGGATCAGTCTCTCGGAATGGGACTCCGTCTATGCCTTCACCGGGGCATTCAACAACTGGGGATGGCGGCTGCAATATGAACGAGACGCCCCCTTAGATCGAAGCGGCATCATACAGGCCTATGCCGATACGCTCGTGACCTACCGGCCGGCCGATGCCCGCAGCCTCAGCTGGTGGCGCTCGGCGTTCCCCGAACAGAACCTCACAGTCTACGCCGGGGGCGGGTGGCTCTTTCACAACCAGACCTACTTTGCTCGTCCCGACAACACCGGCCGCGCGCTGTTCCGTTATGTGGCACATGCCGATCTCGACCTCTACCGTAATCGCGTGGTCCTATTCGTTGACGGGAATTTCTTTACGGACCGCAGCGCGGCCAATGTCCTTCAGCCCAGTGAGTTCGACTTGGTCATGGGACTCGCTGTCCGCTATCAGGATATGGAGGTCGCACTGATCCATGAACGGGACATGCCGTTGGATCGAGGCGGATTGGTTCAACGGTACGTCGCCCTACAATTGCGTTACGAATTCGAATGGACGAAACCGGCAAGTCCTGCCGGCAGACAGCTCTCACTCCATCGATAACTGCCCCTTCTCCCTTTTCATCGGCCATGCTACGATAGCGGACTTAGCAGGATGCTGAAAAAGTCGGCCAGCAGTGTGCTCGCATCGTTTAGACCCTCAACGTATCCCAGAGGGTACAGCTTCGGCCCTTCATTCGCTTCGACCTTGCTGGACGGCCATTTTGAGCATCCTGCTGGAGTGTTCCCCTACTGTGCCACACATGCTGACCATCAAAATTCTCGCGTGTCAACATAGTTATACCGCAGCCTGCTAGACGAAAATTGCCGTATCATAATCGCCTCGGAGGATGGTCATCGTGCCGACAGATGAACAGGATCTGGCATTCATGCGAGTCGCGCTGGAGGAAGCTACGCGCGCGCCAGCGATCGGTGAGGTACCGATTGCAGCGGTGGTGGTGCGTGGAGGCGAGATACTTGCCCAGGCACACAATTATCGCGAACTCTGGCAGGACCCCACGGCCCATGCAGAGGTCATTGCGATCCGGGCGGCAGCGACCACGCTAGGCACGTGGCGATTGACTGAGACGACGCTCTACGTGACCGTCGAGCCCTGTTCGATGTGTATCGGTGCCGTTATCTTAGCGAGGGTGCCTCGAGTCGTCTTCGGGGCGTGGGATCGGAAAGCCGGCGCCTGCGGATCCGTGTTCGATCTTCCTGCAGAGCCGAGGCTGAACCATCGGGTCCTGGTGACCGGAGGGGTCCTCGAGCAGGAAAGTCAGGCCCTCATTCAGAAGTTTTTCAAGGAGCTCCGAGAGGCATCACCAGCGGAAAAACCGCTTTCAACTCAATAAAGACGCGAGAGTTCTTACCGCACAAGACCGCACTGCGCGACCCAGTCCATCCCCTGAGCGGCCACCGCTGCTTCCCATCCCTCGCCACAAGAGAGTAAACGAATGTTCCAATTTCCTTGGAGTGGAGAGCCCGCCGGAACCAGAACCTCTGCGCCGACTCCGTCGGCTGCCATGAGAATCTCGCACTGACTCAAGGCCTGGAGCCCGATACCTTGCGCCTTGAGCACCGCCTCTTTTGAGACCCAGTAGCGGAAGAACCTCGCTGCACGCTGCTCCTGAGTCGTCTGCATGATCGTGGCGTGTTCGGAGGGGGAAAAGTAACGTTCGGAAAGTTTCGCAACCTCTACGTCCGAACGAATTCGTTCGAGATCAACTCCGACCTCTTGCCCCTTTGAGACCGCTATGAGTGCACGACCATGCGCATGGGACATATTGAACGTGATCGCGGGCTGACCTCGTATCGCCCTCGTCAAGGAGGGCTTACCTGCTTCACTCCGACACATCTCTAACACATCGGGGCCGATCCCTAGATACCGGCTGAGCACCGCTCTGAGACCTCCGTGCGCAAGCACGTAGCGCTGCCGGTCCTCCTCTCGAACCAAGCGCGCGGCCCGGTGCTGTTCCTCTTCGTCTAGCCACTGCGCGCATCGCTCCAGACAGCAGGGCGACCCGTCGAGCTCGATCCCCCAGAGGTGAACGGCCTTCAACTCGAGGCTGGTGTGGCCCTGCCCCTCAAAACCCGTGAGGTGTTCAATCGAATGGAATGAAATCAGCACATCGTTATCCTGGATACAGACCTTCGACATCATGGGGCCATATTTACGGTCGACGACCACCTACCCCGGTCTTCGAATACTCCACAACCTTGCCGTCCTCCAATTTAATGACCTGATCGCCGAGATGAAAATACCGGTCGTCGTGAGTGATGACGACCACCAATTTCCCCCGCTCACGCAGGTCCGGAAGCAACGTCTTGTAAAAGATTTCCTTATACTGCGGATCTTGATCCGCCGCCCATTCATCGAACACATAGATAGGGCGATCCTCCAAGTAGGCCGTAAACAGCGCCAACCGCTTTCGCTGCCCCTGCGAGAGGTCGAGGGTCGAGAACGTGCGTTCGTGCACAGTGACTTTCTGATCCATGTGCAGCAACCGCAAGAATTGGGGCGCGAACCTCTCGGCCTGAGAATCCGACTGGCCCAGGAGTTTATTGAAGACATGAAAGTCTGAAAATACGACCGAGAAGTGTTCACGGTACCACTCCCGGTTTGCGTCGGTGATCATCGTGCCGGCCAGCGTCACGTTCCCCTGTAGGGGCTGATACAGCCCCGTGAGGACTTTCACGAAAGTAGATTTCCCGCTCCCGTTCCCACCGATAACAAACACGAGTTCGCCAGGATGCAACTCTAGACTGATTGGACCAAGCATGAAGGGCGCTTCGGCTCCATTCTCCTCGCCGTAGGAAAATACGACATCGCTCCACTGCACAATAGGGGGGATTCCAGCCACAAGGCCTGCCAATTCTAACGGCTGAGCGTCCTCGTGCCCGACGTCCAGAGACACACCTAAACGCTCAATATTCTCCAATGCCACTTGACCTCGTTCGATGGTTGGCAATGCGCCGATAATGCCCCATATGGGACCCATCATATAGAGGACGGCCACAACATACCCGGTCAGGGCCTCGGGGGATACCGTCACCACAGATGGAAACAGAAAGACTATGAAACCAATGAGGGAATAAAACGAAACCTGAGTCCACGCTTCCGCCAACGCTTGCCTCCGCGTCGCTTCCAAATTCGTTTGCCGATATGATTCCGCCGCCCTCCGCACTTCCTGATTCACAAATTCCTGCCGACGCGCCTGATGCATCAACAACTCTTTCAGCCCATCCGTGAGAGAACGAAAGTGTCGAAACAACTCGGCCCTGGCCTCGCGGGCTGCATAGATGACGCTGAACGCGCTGGTGTGCAGCCACTGATACCCCAGGGCGCCAAGTACGGTGACTCCAACCACTCCCAGAAACGTGCCCCACGACAGCCAGGCAAGGTAGAACCCGCAACCCAGCACCACTGCCACATTCATGATCAAATGGGGGAAACATTGGATCGCCCAGGTAACCCAACTGACGTCATCCGTCAGAGTGACAAGAATGTTGGCGGCCCCTCGCTGCTCGGAGCGACGTAGCGGAGCCCGCACGATCTTCGCACAGAGCGACAAGGAGAGGTCCAAAATCGTGTCTTGTGAGAATCGGACGAGTAGGAACTGGGACCACAGGTTTGACAGAAGCTTCCCGGCGACGAGTACGACGAACCCCAGCATCACCAGGAAGGAATGGTCGGAGGGATGATGAAGCACATGATTGACGAGAGCCAAAACCCCGGCGCTCAAGAGCCCTGACAAAACACCGACAGAGACCATGAGCCAGGCCATGGTTCTCGATCGCTGCACAACGAAGCGAAGAAATCGTCTGAATGGCATCGCCGACCGCCCTTACGTTCACAAAGGAAGGAGATGGGAATTACACACTCGCATCGCGAGTGCGGCGGTCGCGGGCTGTCTCTTCTTGAGCATCAACGGCAAGGAAGGCCTGGAGACACCCGGACACTTCTTCAACATGTGGTGAGGTAAGGAGAAGCCCTGAATCAGCGGCAGCGATATGAACAGTCTGACTCCCTCCGCCACCAAAGTCTGCCCAGACAGATCTGGTATCTACCACCGTCTCAGCCACGTTCCGTTTCGAAGCAATGATATTGAGAATACGTCCAGGATATTTGCGCACTGTATAGCGGGCCACCGCTTTGCGCGTTGCTTGCATCACTCGTTCGACCTGAAACTCAACAAAAAGTTCATCCTCAGTGGTTTGATTTCGCAAAAACGACAAGAGGCTCTCGCTTTTTCGCTGGATGAACGGCCTCCAGTCTTTCATAGGCAGGTTAAGGAGCGCATGAATATTTCCCATTGTCTTCCACGCAATAAATATCGGCAACCAGAGTCTCAGCGGCCAGTTATGACGATGCGGGCGATACGAAGCCGGATGCCAGGTATCCATCACGACCAAGGTGACGGCTTCCCCCTGCCCAAATAATTGCTGAGCCATCTCATATGCAATCAGCCCCCCGGTACAAATGCCAAGGAGTACATACGGCCCTTGCGGGCGAAGTGCGCGGATCTCAGCGATGTAATGCCGCGCCATCTCCGGCACCGAAATAAACGGCGTCTCTTTCCCATCCAATCCTCGCGCCTGTAATCCATAGAACGGCTGATCCGGGCCCAACAGCCTCGCCAATTTGGCAAAGACCAAGACATTCCCTCCCACTCCCGGCACCATGAAAATCGGGATTGCTGCCCCGCTCGGCTGAATCGCCACCAGCGATTGCCATGGCGGCACCCACTGTTCGCGTGAAAGGACCGATGCTAACTCTGCAATGGTCGGCGCTTGAAACAGCGTGGCGAGCGGCAGGTGCCTGCCATACACCTGCTCGAGAAGAAAAAAGAGTTGGGCCGCCTTGAGGGAATGGCCACCGAGATCGAAGAAGTTGTCATGGATCCCGATCTTTGGGACTTCCAGCACCTGCTGCCATAAGGCCGTCAGCTGGACTTCCACCTGATCGCGCGGCCCAACGTAAATCAGACCGTCTGAGAGAGAGGGGGCCGGAGCAGGTAACGCCCGCACGTCGACCTTGCTATTAGCCGTCAAGGGCATCGCCTCCAGAAACACAAAGAAGGAAGGCGTCATATAATCGGGAAGCGCCGCCCGCACAAATGCGCGAAGTTCTGTCGAGCTTGGTGCTTGTCCCTCCTGGCACACCAGATAGGCCGCCAGCTGTTTGAGACCTTGCTGATCCTCCCGTGCTGTCACCACCGCCTGACGGACGGCGGGATGGCGGTTCAGCACCGCCTCGATTTCACCCAATTCGATTCTGAACCCCCTGATCTTGACCTGATGATCCAACCGGCCGAGATGCACGATGCGTCCATCGGGTCGATAGCGAACCAGATCTCCCGTTCGATACAATCTCGCGTGAGGCGCTGTCGAGAATGGATGGGGAACGAATCGTTCTTGCGTTAACTCAGGCCGCCTCCGATATCCTCGGGCTAGCCCATGGCCTCCAATATATAGTTCCCCGGAGACTCCCACGGGAACCGGCCGCAGGAACTGATCCAAGATATACATTTCCGTATTGGCGATCGGACGCCCAATGGTAATCTCCTGATCCGCCCGTTCGATTCTCTCGATCGAGGACCAAATCGTCGTTTCAGTCGGACCATACATATTCCACAAGGCGCCGCTACGATCCAACAGTGCTGCCGCAAGGTCCGGCGGAAGGGCCTCCCCTCCGCAGAGCACCGTCAGCCTATCGCTGCCCAACCATCCCGCCTCAATCAACAGCCGCCATGTTGCAGGGGTCGCTTGCATGATTGTCGGCCGCACTGCCTCACAAAGTGTCCGTAATTTCCATCCATCCATTGCAACGGTTCGCCTGACGATCTCTACACGGGCCCCCACCAGCAACGGCACATACAACTCCAACCCGGCGATATCGAAGGACAGCGTCGTCACGGATATCATCACATCCTGAGCAGAACATCCCGGCTCCTGCCGCATCGAACACAAGAAGTTCACGAGCGCCCGGTGAGGGATTTCCACCCCCTTGGGCTGCCCGGTCGATCCCGAGGTATAGAGGATGTACGCCAAGTCTAGAGATGTCGCAGTCGGCGGAAGATTATGGTCGGCTTCCTGTGCAATCCTCTTCTGCTCCCGATCAAGAGACAGTATTCGGCAGGCTTGAGAATCAAACTGATCGGAAAGACCTTCGGACGTGAGCACGATCGCGACGTCTGCATCCTCAGCCATAAACCGAAGCCGGTCGCGGGGATATTCTGGATCGAGGGGGACATAGGCGCCGCCGGCTTTGAAAACGGCCATTAGAGCAATGACCATCTCCAATGACCGTTCGAGACAAATGCCCACCACCACGCCAGGCCGGACATCAAGGGTTCGGAGATAGCGCGCCAGCTGATTAGCCCTGGCATTGAGATCTTTGTAGCGTAACGCCGCTCGTCCCATCGACAAGGCGACGGCATCAGGCGTCCTTTCGACTTGTCCTTCAAACAACTGAGGAAAACATTCGAACTGCGGATAGGCTTCTTGCGTTCGATTCCAGTCCTGCAACAGCTGGGTGCGCTCCTGTACCGTGAGCATTGAGAGATCAGAAAGCCTGGCTGTGGGGTTTGCCAATGCGCTATGGAGCAGAACTTTGTACTGTCCCAACATCCGTTCGACTGTCTGACGCGCAAAGAGGTCGGTGTTGAACGTCAAGTAGGCTTTACGGGCAATCTCTGTTTCAATCGTCAGGCTTAAGTCAAACTGCGCGGCTCCCGTATCCACCTCAAATGGCACCCAACTCAAACCGTGGACGTTGATCTCCCCGATGGGAGCATTCGCCAAATTGAAGAGCACTTGCACTAGCGGGGCAGAGCTATGGTCGCGATTTGAGCCCATGGTTTCCACCAGCTTATCGAACGGGAAATCCTGATTTGCATAGGCTCCTAACGCCGTTTCGCGGACCCGCTGAAGCAACTCTTCGAACGTCGGATTGCCGGAGAGATCAGTCCGTAGCACCAACGTATTGACAAACGAACCAATGATCGATTCGACCGCGGATTGTGTCCGGTTCGCAATGGGAGAGCCCACGGCGACGTCGCTTTGGCCTGAATATCGACTCAAGAGGATCTGGAAACAGGCCAACAGGGTCATGAAGACCGTCGCGTTTCTCTCCGCGCTGAACTGCTTCAGTCGTTCGATCAACGAGGCCGGAAATTCCAGCATACAATGCGAACCGCTAAACGTTTGCATCACAGGCCGGGGATAATCAATCGGCAACGAGAGCCTGGAAAGTCCTGCCAGCCTCTTCTCCCAATAATCCGACTGTGTCCTGAGCCAATCGTCGGTGAGACAGCGCCGCTCCCAGACCGCGTAGTCGGCATACTGAAGGGGCACCGGCTTGGCAGAAGGAGTCTCCCCTTGGCAGAACGCGTTGTAGAAGAACGCAAACTCACTCCCGATCACCCCGAACGACCACTGGTCTCCGATGATATGGTGCATCGTGAGCACCAACACATGGTCCTCGGGCTCGATCTCAATCAATAAGAACCTTGCCAAGGGCCCCTTCTCAAGATCAAACGGCTGGTTCGCTTCCTGCACCACAAGCCTGGCCGCCTCCCCCCGTCGCTGTTCTCCCGGCAGCCGTGAGAGATCAACTTCAACCCAATGAGGAGGCCGGAAGGGGCTGACGATTTGGACCGGTCCCTCACCCGTCATCGCGAAGGTCGTCCTGAACGCCTCATGACGGCTACAGATGGCGTCTATCGTAGACCGAAGGGCCGATTTGTTGAGCGGTCCCATCTGTCGCGAGGCAAACGGCATGTTATACGCCGTGCCTTCAGGAGCCAGCCGATACATGAGCCACATGCGTTGCTGAGAATAGGAAAGGGGCAGAGGCTGATCCCGGGGTACCTGAACGATCGGCGGTATCTTTGAAGCCTTCAGCTCCCCACGGCGCAAATGCGTTACTTCTTCGGCCAAACCCACGATAGTCGGTCGCTCAAAAAACACCCGTAGCGGAACTTCAACATCAAAGACCTCACGCATCCGGGAGACAAGCTGGGTGGCCAAAAGAGAATGCCCTCCTCGCTCAAAGAAATTGTCATGGATGCCAGCATCCGGTACACCAAGAACAGACTTCCACAGCTCGGCCAACGCCTCTTCTACCTGATTCCTCGGAGCAATCCTGGCTGCAGCCTGGCCTGTTATCTCTTCAGGCACAGGAAGGGCGCTTCGATTGATTTTTCCTGCCGCAGTGAGTGGCATCGACTCCACCCACAGGATGACGGACGGCACCATATATTGCGGCAATCGGGCGACGACATAACTCCGAATCTGATCGAGCATCGCTTTGAGTTCTGGCTGGCCGGTCACATAGCCCACCAACCGTTGCTGCTCCGGCTTATCCTGTCGAAGCAGAACCGCAGCCTGATATACGCCCGGAGCGTTGCTCAACACATATTCGACTTCACCCAATTCGATCCGATACCCGCGCAGCTTGACCTGCTGATCCACCCGCCCAAGAAATTCCACATTGCCGTCCTCCCGGTACCGAGCCCGGTCGCCGGTCCGATACAACCTGGCATCAGCCACGTGGGGATGCGCGAGAAACCGCTCTTGAGTGAGCCACGGCTGGTTTATATACCCACGAGCCAGACAATCCCCCGCCACATATAGCTCCCCCGGTACGCCAATGGGAACGGGCTCCAGGTACGCATCCAGCACATAGAGCTGCATATTGTTGATCGGTTTTCCGATCGGCACTCGGGCCCCTGACTCCTCGCGTGTGGTTTGATACACGCTACACCAGACTGTGGCTTCCGTCGGCCCATATTCGTTGTATAGCGTGGCATGAGGCAGTAGCTGGTAGTGTGATCGGACGAGTTCAAGGGGAAGGCTCTCCCCGGCGGTAATGACGATGCGAAGTGATTCCAACTGTGCATTCAACGCCTCACCGAGCACGGCATTGTATAAAGAGGGTACCCACACTACATGGGAGATGCGGTGATGTTCGACGAGCGCAGCGAGCTCTGTGGGATCGCGATGGGCGGCCTCGGAGGGAATGACCAATTGCCCCCCTTGCAACAATGTCCAGAAGATACCCGTCACAGATCCATCAAAGGCCAGAGAGAAGGTCAGCAAGAACCGGGACACTGGTTCCGGATAATAGCGAAGTCTGGCACTAAGAGAGATGGCCAGATTTCGGTGTGTCACTGCCACACCTTTGGGCCTCCCGGTCGACCCCGAGGTGTACATGATATAGGCAAGCTGATCAGGGAGAACGGGGGTCGCAAGATTCTCAACCCCTCCGTTTACAGTGGGGTCACAGAGCGTCTCCACATCACATACCTGGCCGCCATAGCTGTGAAAATGGCTGCGGAGGTGCCCCTGCGTCACCACGATAGAAACCTTCGCATCAGCCAGCATGAGCCGGAGGCGGCGATCGGGAAAGGACGGATCCAAGGGAACATAGCCCCCCCCCGCCTTGAGAATACCCAGGAGACCCACGATACCTTCTACCGAGCGCTCGACGCAGAGACCCACCGGCAGACCGGCGTATACCCCTAGCTTCTGCAAGGCACGGGCAACTCGGTTCGCTCGTCGGTTCAACTCCTGGTAGCTGAGGGACTCGTCTTCACAGATGACGGCAATTGCGTCGGGAGTCCGCTCAACCTGTGCCTCGATGAGAGCATGGATACCGGCAGAAACCGGAACCGGAACTTTTGTTCGGTTCCATTCCAGAAGAATCTGCCGACGCTCCTCCGGCGTGAGTAACGATAGCTGGCCAAGAGAGGCCTCAGGTTTTTTGATCAATTCCCCGAGGAGCGTCTCGAGCTGTCCCAACATGCGACTGACGGTCGAGTCATCAAAAATCGTGGCATTGTAGAGCAACGCCAGTTCCAAGCCCTGATACTTGTTCACGACCATCAAGACCAAGTCGAACTCCGACACGGTCGGCTCCCAGGGAACATGGGTCGCCTCAAGGTCTCTGATTTTGAACGCGGACAAAGGGTCGTCTTCACACACAATCATTACGTTGAAGAGGGGGGAAAGTGTGCCCTCACGTCGTAGTGACAGCGCCTCGATCACCTCTTCAAACGGCAGTTCTTGGTGATCATAGGCATCTGTCACCACACGGCGTACCTGTTTCAACAAGTCTTGTCCGGTGAGTCCGTCCGAGAATTCTGACCGCAACGCCACCGTATTCACAAAGTACCCGATCACATCCTCGAGCTCTACACGACGCCTGCCGGCCACCACCGATCCGATCACGAGATCAGATTCTTGCGTGTAGCGATGCAGCCATGTCACAAAGACGGCATACAGCACCATGAACGTGGTCACACCCTGCTGTTGGCAGAACACATTCAAGGCAGTTGCAAGTCCCGGAGAGAGAGACCGTGACCGCGCGCCTCCCTCAAACGTCCGCAATCGCGGCCGCGGACGGTCGGCCGGTAGCTCTACGGGCTGGCGCGCACCGCTCAACTGTCCGATCCAGTATTCTCGATGTACCTCACGAAGGCCTTGATTGAGCCTGGTTCGTTGCCAATTCGCATAGTCCGCATACTGAAAACTCAGCTTCGATAATCGAGCCTCTCCGCCTGCTTCGTAGAATAGAGCCAATTCCTTGCAGAACACTCGTAGAGACCAACCATCGGCTATGAGACGATGGAATGTCAGCACGAGAACATGCTGATCCTTGTTGAGTGCCACCAACGCGACCCTGAACAACGGCCCCCGTCCAAAATCAAACGGTTGGCCCGCCTCCGTTCGCATGAACTGCCGAAGCTCTACTTCTTGCTCTGCCTGGTTCAGGGCATGGAGATCATGCTGTCTTATCGTGAGGACCGCCTCGCCGGATACCTCCGCGAATCCCTCGCCCCTCTCCGAGGAGAACCTGGTTCGAAGAATCTCGTGTCGACGGATGATTTCCTGCACCGACCGCTCCAACGTCTCGGAGTTGAGAGGACCCCGAATACGCACACCCATGGAGATGTGATTAATGGAGCTGCCGGGATGAACCTGCTCCAGGAACCAGAGTCGTTGCTGCGCGAAGCTGAGAGGCATCCTGCCTTGTCTTGATTCGGGGGAAAGCGGTACCAGAGGAATCTGCAGCCCGCAGCCTGAGGATCCCAGCCCCTCTACGGCGGTCTCCGTCGTAGTCTTACCGGTGCTGAGTTCACTGACACGAGCGGCCAGGGCAGAAAATGTCGGACATTCAAAGATAACACTGAGAGGGAGTTCGACGTGGAACACGTCGAGTATTCGTGCCACCACCTGCGCAGCAAGCAGAGAATTGCCTCCGTGTGCGAAGAAGTTCGCATGGCGTCGGGGCTGAGGTCCCTCCAGCACCTCCTGCCAGATATCAGCCAGCTTTTTCTCGACCGGAGTTCGTGGAAGCTCGCTCAGAGGCTCAATGTTCTGCTCTTCCTCGGTCGCCCCCAGCGTACTCGTCCCAACCACGGCGAGCTGTCCGGACTCAAAGTCCGCTCTACAGACGTGCCGCTGAATTTTCCCGCTGGAGGTCCTTGAAATCGTCCCGGATTTGACCAGCACCACATTGTGGACTTCCAGTTCATACTCGTCAGCAAGCGCGCGACGGATACAGCTCATCACCTCCGACATGTCTGATTCAGGCAACTTCTTCTCAATTTCATAGACCAGCACCACCCGCTCTCCGGTCTCGCTCTCAATCGAGAAGGCCGCTCCACCTCCTCGCCGCAATCCCGGATGTGCTTGCTCGGCTGTCCACTCCAAATCATGAGGATAATAGTTCCGCCCCCGCACAATGATCAGATCCTTGAGCCGACCGGTCAGAAACAGCTCTCCACGGTGAACGAATCCGAGATCTCCAGTCCGTAAGTAGGGACCCTCACCTGACCCAGCGAGGGAAGCCTTAAACGTGGCGTCACTTTCCTCCGGTCTTCCCCAGTATCCGGTGGCGATGCCAGCCCCGGCCAGCCATACCTCTCCCACTTCACCGGCCTGGCATGAGCTCTTGGTTGTAGGATTCACAATCAGTACACGGGTCTCTTCGAGAGGCTCCCCGCATCCGACCAATGTCCGAGTCCCTCTTTCTGACGCAGAAGACTCTTTGACAATCGAGTCAGCCAACGCCTCCGCCTCTACCTTCAAGAACGTCGGCTCAGCCCCAGTCTGTTTCATCGTCACCAACAGCGTGGCTTCGGCGAGCCCGTACGCCGGCGCGAACGACGTTCGCCGGAAACCCTGTGGTCCAAAGGTTTCGACAAACCGCTCAACCGTATCCGCATGGATTGGTTCCGCGCCGCAGCTTGCAACCGTCCACGTACTCAAGTCAGCCTGCCACTCACCCTGTTGCCGGACGGCCCGAAGACAGGACTCGTAGGAAAAATTTGGTCCGCCGCTGTGTGTGATGGAAAATCGAGACACCGCTTCAAGCCAACGCAGCGGTCGCCTGAGAAACGTGACGGGTGACATCAGATAGGCAGGGATACCGGCATAGAACGGGGCGATGATTCCATGCAGCAATCCATAGTCATGGAAATACGGCAGCCAACAGAGCGAGCGGCTATGCTCCGACACTCCTCCGGCCACACTCATGGCCCTGCAATGAGATAGCACATTTCCATGGCTGACCATGACACCACGAGGCGTGGCCGTCGATCCTGAGGTATATTGCAAATACGCTAGGGCGGTTCCTTTGAGCCGCGGGAACTCGACTGCATCCGCTTGATCGTAGGGTTGATCAGTGGCCATCCAATCAATCTGGCTCCCGTCCTTGGCGATCGAAAGTTCCGAAGAAACGGTCTCGATACCAGAGGATGTGAGCACCAGCGACACCTGAGCATCCTCGATAATGGCGCGGAGCCTTGGCAGACTGTGCTTCCGCCTGACGGGATCCGGAACGGGAGCAGGAACCGGCACCAGTCCGGCACACACACAGGCCCAGAACGCGCAGACGACATCGATAGCCGGTGGGTAGAGGAGAAGGACTCTCGTTCCCGGCCGAGCCCTGCGTGCTAGATGACCAGTAAGTGAGCGCACCGTGCGTTCGAGCTCGCTATAGGTCAGCTGACTCTCAAGTTCGAGAGTGTCGCGAACAAAGCCATAGGCGAGTTCCTGCGGCTTTCGACGGCAACAAATCTCGAAGAGTTCGGCGAGATTGTGGAGAGCCGGGGGCAGATGCTTTGACATCAACGGTTAGACCTATCTCTCTAGGGAAACGCCTAGCAGGCATTCTATCAGCGACAGGCTATGCGCGATACCCCCGCAAGGCCTATCATATCGGAATTCAAAGGAATAAGACCAACATTCAGCCATGGTGAAGACTGATTCTCCCCTTATCGCCCTCTCACAGCGACAGAGTAGTACGACTGGTGAAAATTCGAAAGAATGTTTTGCGTTTCTGCGGCGAGAGCCCTCCATGACAATGAGTATTGCATGGACTCGGGCCTGCAGAGGAAGAAAACCGATTGAAAAATCACACTCCCCAGGGTAAGCTCCACCCACAGTCGATCCCAACAACGATACATTCGCCCCAGCCCTACGCTGACGTTAGGTGAGTTCTACAAGCGGAGAGGTGCGAGAGTGGCCGAATCGGGCAGTCTCGAAAACTGCTGTCCTGGCAACGGGACCGTGGGTTCGATCCCCACCCTCTCCGCCAAACCTAGTTCGCTCATGCCGCCGGCCTTACCTTCAAGCAAGGCCGGCGGATAGCACCAGACGAGTCTTTTCTCATCAGCCCTTGTTCACCCCGTCGGCTTTACGGCACCATAAGGCCAACGAATCAGTTCCTCATTCGCCTTTCATCCCTGCCTTTTCCTTCAAGGCTCGCCTGAGCTCGACCATCGCCAAGGTATCTCGAGCGCAGTATCGCAGCAGGGCCTCTTCAATCGTCGCCCGCTCCACCCAATCCGTTTCGATGAAAACCATACGGTAGTACTGACTGGCAGCATGCCCTCCCTCTTTGATCGCCAAATCATCATAGGCGAGCGAGGGAACTATGGCCGGCAGTACCGACTTGATAGAATAGGACCCGCCGAACGCAGGATGGTAGTAATGGTCTCGTATGATCGGAAAGAGGTCCCAGAGCCGGCCAATGATGCGCGACAGCGCTGGCTTCAGCGACGGAATTGCGGCGGCCAGCTGTTCCAAGATGGACCGTTCATACGGCGAATAAACACAAATACTCCCCCGCTCCCCCAGAGATTCCAGCAAAGCTTCGGCCAGCACCTTCCTGGGATCACTCACATCCTTGTGCAGAAACTCCTCGTGGCGCAGCTCACCGGTTGCCTGTTCAATATGATTCGACCACTGAACCGGGAGGGCTTGATAGGGTCTCGTCTCCGAGAATCGAGGCACCGCCAGCATGACCGTTTCAAAATCGAGGTGATGCACCGGATACTGCACGGCCTTCAACACAGGGCCGAGTTTCGCAGACACCCATTCCACGTCCTCTTTCACTCTACGCTGTACCATCGACAGCTTCGTTCCGGCCGGAATCTCATCGATCGTCGTCACCCCCTGCTGAGTCAACTGACCGACCACCTGCTTCGATCCCGGCAAGTAATGGATCCACCGCGCCGGTTTGTCTTTGGTGCAATGTTCCCAGAAGGGGCAATCATAGGGTGTATGGCAATGCTGGTCCGGCTCAATGGCGGGAGGTTGCGCCTGAAGCAATACGCGGTTCATTTCAGCCAATCGCTCGGGCACTGAAGCCCGTCGTTGAGCCACAGCCTCGGACAGATCCTGAATCGCAAATAACTCAGTCAGATCGATCGGCCCATCTCGATACTCATACCCGGTATTGATATGCATGAGACAGACGGAGACCAGTGTCAGCCCAGTACCCAGTATCACTTCGCTTTGAACGGCGAGATCTTCGAGGTGCACGTCTTTAACCTTCGTTGAAGACTTGACCTCAATCAGACGCCAGCCACTGGACTGCCCCTCCGCGGCTTGAATACGCTCTAGAATATCCGCGCGAACCAGCACCCCGCCGTAAAAAAACGCTGCTTCGAAAATAGCCGGCACGGTGAGATCCTGGATCAGTGCGGCCGTCTGCGCAAGCGCGGCCTCGGACTGGCGATAGCCCGCCGTCACCAAAGTACCACCGGCAAAGCGACTCCTGGCTAACTCCCCGACTTCTGTTCCCATATCAAACATCGCCTGAGTCGCGGCATCCGGCTTGGTCGCGAGAGAGGGATGATGAACTTCGAGGTACAGGCGCTTATGACATTGAAGGCCGGACAGAAATTTTGATTTTGACAGGCGCGGAACCTTCGAAAGAGAAACTGCTGCGTGATCGCTGAATTCAGTCATGGTGAGACGACCCTAATCGGACAGACACACAATTGTCTAGCAGGATCGCCGCACAAGACAGGCGAGAACTGGCAGGACGAGCGAGACGAAGGGGGAACCCAACCTGTCCACGTCGCGCCTTTCTCGCATGTCTCGCGCTTCAGGCTCCATAGCTTATAGCGCTGGCGGACTTTTTGAGCATCCTGTTAGGATGGCCCACAATGGCGTCCCGCGTTGCACAGATCAGAAAGTCCGTCCTGACCCTTGCCTTTCCAGTCACGATCAGCAGCCTGCTCCAACGGACCGAGGGCATCGCCGCCGTCTTCCTCGTAGGAGGTCTCGGCGCCACATCCATTGCAGCAGTCGGACTCGGCCAGTTGCTGGCCTTCATGTCCACCACGCTCGTCTCCGGATTATCGGTCGGTGCGAACGTCCTCATTGCCCAACTGTGGGGCGCTCGCCGAACCAAAGACGTCGGGGAAGCAGCCACCCATCTCCTCGGATTGGCGGCCGTCGTCTCCTGCGCACTCGTGGCAGTCGGGTTGTCCGTAAATCGTCTCACCATGGAACTGTTAGGCGCCGAGCACGACGTCGTCGTATTGGCCCTTCCCTACTCGAACCTCATCTTCCTGGTCATTCCCTGCACAATCTTCCTACAGGTCCTCGCATCGATAATGCAAGGCACCGGGGACACCAAAACTCCGATGTATGCCCTGATCGCAGTGAATCTCCTCTATCTGACGATCGCTTACCCGCTGATCTACGGACTCTGGGGCTTCCCTACCTGGGGCCTCACCGGAGCAGCCGTTGCCACAGGTCTCGCTGAAGGAACAGGCGTGGCCTATCTCCTCTGGGCCAACAGAAAGCTCTTCAGAAAATCACTCAAGACGCGACGTGACCTCATGCGCTCCACTTGGCAGATCGGAGCTCCGGTCTCCGGCGAGCGGATGTTTCAACAGGCGGGGATTATCCTCTATACAAAGATCGTGCTGTTGTACGGAACCGTGACCTACGCCGCCCATCAAGTCGGCCTGTCGATCGAATCCCTGTCGTTCCTGCCGGGATACGGCTTCGCGATTGCCGCGGCCACGATGGTGGGACAGAGTATCGGCGCGGGAAAATACGCACGGGCCAAACTCGAAAACTGGGAGGCGAACCGGTTGGCCACCCTCGCCATGGCCTCGATGGGGGTGCTGTTCTTTTTCTTTCCCTACGTTCTGCTTCGCGCATTTACCGATGACGAATCAGTCATCGAACTCGGGACGGTTTTCCTGCGCATCGTCGCCATCCTCCAAGTGCCGCTCGCCCTCACCATGGTCCTCGCCGGGTCGCTGCGTGGAGCCGGCGACACCCGGTTCATCATGTGGGCGACGACAATCGGTATGTGGGGAGTCCGCGTGCCCCTCGCGGTCATCGCAGGTCCCTGGCTCGCACTGGATGTGCTCTACGTCTGGAGCGCGATGATTGCAGATTGGACGGTCCGAATGGTCTTGCTATTGTTGCGCTACCGGTCGGAACGGTGGAAGGAGATTCAGGTCATCCGGTAAGAGACCGAACTCAGCAATTCGTCCTCACCGATGGGCGCGTATCTGTTCCCCTGCCGATGGTCACCTCGATCCTCGCAACTCCCTTCACATTCGCGCACAAATCTCCCAACCCGTGGGTCACCAATCGAAACGGCCCGCCTTTCGATTCCGGCAACGGTTCTCCATCCAGTTCATACAGCAGAACCCCCCACTCCAAGGCTTGCGCGAGCGTGAGACAGGCTGAATACTTTCCGTCTCCCGAATGCACCGTCACGTGATCGGCGTTAATCGCCAAAGCCGGCACATCCAGCAAGGCTTTGAGGCGAATCCCTTTGCCCTTCATGTTGGGCATCACGGTCGAAATATCGAGCTGCTGTTCCGCTGGCAAGGCCGCGATCGCAGCACGATCAAGCGAAACAGGCTGAACCACCGCCCCGTCAATCCGCACGACACCGGGACCGGTTCGATCCCGCTCGGTGATGGTCTTGATCACCGCCGTCAGCAGGTCGTTCACCGGCGTCGGAATGCCGAATTCACGTGCGACCTTTGCGACATACCCATTCAGAAAGTCGATCTCGGTCGGCCGACCGGCCTTCCAATCGTCATACATCGAGGTATGGATATCTCGAATCTCTTGTGTCCACCGGACCACCTTCTCCGCCATATCGGGGGCTAACGACACCTTCACGGCGGCCGCCACTGCCATGACTTCTCCCACGATCTGGTGAATCACTCGCAGCATCTCGGGATGATCGAGCGCCTTGGCCACTTTGTCGTCGATCATCACGGTCAAGGGATTGAAGACGCAATTCCAACACATCTTTTCCCATTTGCTTTTCCGCACATCGTCCGTGAGCTGACAGGGAATCCCTGCCTGCTTGAAGATCTCCGCAATGGCGAGCAGACGAGGGCTCTTGTGCCCCATCAATTCCCCAATCGCGACTGCCCCCTTCTTGTAATGATCGATCACGCCGGGCGCCGCAATCTTGGAATAGATGAACGCCACGCCGCCGACCACACAATCTCGTTTCAGCCTGGCAATCAAGCGATCTTCGGTATCGACACCGTTTTGCAAGGTCAGGATCACGGTCTGGTCCGTGAGCACGGGATCGAGCTGCGCCATGACCTCATCGAGATCGTAGGCTTTCACCGAGAGAATAATGAGGTCCGGCTTGGGCAATTCACGGGGATCAGATGCAGCCGGCGGATGAACGGTGAAGGTGCCGTTCGCGCTGCGAATCGTCAACCCGTCCTGCTTCACCGCCGCCAGAGTCTTGGGCCGCAGCAGGAACGACACATTGGGGTTATTCTTTGCCAGGTGCGCCCCGAAGAACCCACCGACTGATCCTCCTCCCACCATGAGAATCTGTTTCATCATGCCCTCACAAGAATAACGGACGAGTACTATACCATGCGGATTCGTTGCCTCGAAATGCGGTAGACTTCCCTCATTCGCCCATGGCCACCGACGATCAGATCCTCCTCGCCCGCACACATCTCGCCTCCGCTCGGAACGTGACCGTCCTCACGGGAGCTGGCATTTCCGCCGATAGCGGCGTGCCGACCTTTCGCGGGGCGGACGGCTTGTGGCGAACCTACCGAGCAGAAGATCTCGCGACCCCGGAGGCCTTTGCTCGTGATCCACGATTGGTCTGGGAATGGTACAACTGGCGACGTGAATTGATTGCCACCAAATCGCCAAATCCTGCCCATGAGGCTCTCGTCGAACTGGAACGACGAAAAAAACAGTTCTGGCTCATCACCCAAAACGTGGACGGCTTGCATCGAGCCGCGGGGTCGCGACAGCTGTCTGAAATTCACGGCAATATCTGGAGGGTTCGTTGCACAGGCTGTGGGGAGATCTCGGAAAACAGGGAGGTCCCTCTTCCTCTCCTGCCGATGTGCGGGCGATGTCATGCCCTGCTCCGGCCTCATATCGTCTGGTTTGGGGAATCGCTCAGGGAGGAAGACCTACACCGCTGCGATGAGGTTCTGCGGGACTGCGACCTCTTGCTGGTGATTGGCACCTCCGGAGTCGTCTATCCAGCAGCAGGCTATGCGTCGGTAGCGAAGGAAGTCGGGGCGCTGGTCATCGAGATCAATCTCGAGACTACCCCGCGGCCAGACCTGGTTGACCTCTCGCTGCAGGGTCGGGCAAAAGACGTGGTACCGTTACTCCTTTGAAGCCATCACCAGTGGAAGGAGTTCCTCCAACGTTCGAATCACATGTCCGCCCGACGCCCGAGAGCGGCCGGTTCGATCCAGCAAGACACCCGTCAGCCCGGCCTTCGTCGCACCCTCCATATCGTCCCTGACACTGTCACCCACATGCATCGCTTCATCTGGATCGACCGCATGTTTCTCCAGGGCAATCTCGAAAATCTTAGACGCCGGCTTGGCCGCCCTCGCCAGGCTTGCAATCGTCACGGAATCGAAAAGCCGGTCGATTCCGAGTCCCCGTATCACAGGAAAGAGCCGGGAGTCGAAATTGGACACAATCCCCAGCTCGAAGCCCTCTTCACGCAGCCTGGTCAGCACGGCATGGGTTTCAGGAAACAGCGCCCAGGAGCGAGGATCTTCAAACACCTGAAAGACCTGCTCGAAGAATTCATCAAACCGTTCGAACATCCCGACGCGATAAAACACATTGTGGACGATGTCGAACCACCAGAGCCGCTCACATTGTTTCAACTTGATGGGATCCGTGACGGCAAAGACCGGCGGCGACGCATCGCGGAAGGCACGCTGGAAGGCTTGCCCAATCAATGCCTGCGAGTCTGGAGTCTGTCGAAACCCGTGCTGAACCGCATGCTGCAAGTAAATGTCAGCCATCGAACCGTTAATATGAAACAGCGTCTCGGCTGCATCAAAAAAGATGACGTGGATTGGGGTCTTCATTGATTGTACGAGTCCTACGGATCTCGAATTGTGGTCGGTTCAAAAATTCCAAGTCAATACAATCACCTATCGTGCGATTTCTTGACAAAGAATACCCCCACTGCTAGCTTCGACATAGTTCAATAACATTGGAGGGTTAGGTGGCTTCAACCATCTTTGTTGTCGACAGTAGTCCCGCCGTCCGCCGGTTAGTGGAGCAGATCTCGGCACCCGAGGGGTGTAATGTCGTGGGATTCCAGGATGGCCCCGCAGCCTTGGAGGCCGCCCGGCGTACGAGCCCCAATCTCATCATCGCAGACTACCATTTAGAAAACATGACCTTCTCGGGTTTCTGCAAAGAGGTCTACAAACTGGATAACCTGGCAGAAACCTACATTGTCTCCCTGATCAGTTCTTCGGATCGTGTGGATGAAACCCACTTGCGTTCGCTGGGGGTGAAAGCCTTTCTTAATAAACCATTTCAGTCCGAGCACCTCATCGATGTGATCAAGGATCTGGAAGCACAACAGACATCCAGAACGAACGGAACAAAGAAGAAATCTCGCTCCTGGCCGCCGGTCTCAAGCGCAACGGATTCCGATGATGATGCCATCGACCACGACAGCCTGACCGAGGAAGAAGAGGAACAGGCGATCGCACCCCACCCCGAACCGAAAGCTCCCCCCATGACCACCACCACAGCAGTGCAGGCTTCGACAACCGAACCGGAAGAGGCGATGAAGGGCCTCTTCGGTCAACTCCTCCAGTCCATGTCGGAACGGACGGAAAAAAAAATCGCCGACCTGCTCCCCCAGGTGGTGGGAAAAGACCTGGCCACGCTCGTGGCGAAAGCCGTGGAAACAGAAGTGCGCGCACAGATGGGTGCGTCTCTCTCGGAAGAGCGGCTGACACAGGTACTTGAACCGTTGCTCATATCGGCTCTGCCGAAGGTCCTCGCTCGGGACATGTCACTCCTCGAACCCATCATCCGGCACAGCATATTCGAAATCGCGAGCCCCCTGATCGAAGCAAGCATCGATCAATTTGTCCGCGAACAAACCACTGCCATACGCACCACACTGCCCGACATGATTCGGGAACAACTGGGATCGATCGAGGGATTCGTCAAGGAAGAGATCCAGCAGACCGCCGCCAAGCAGACTGCTGGAATGGTCGAAGCACTCGTCCGGGCGACGGCCCGCGAGCAGGTCGAACAGACAGTTCAGCGCCTGGTACCCGACCTGGCAGAAGAGCAGATCAAGGCAGAGATCACACGCCTCATCCAACAAGCCGCATAGGCCCCTTGCGTCCGTTCCGACTTACCCCTTCTTGCTCTTCTTACCCCGTCTGGCTGTCGCCAGTGCCTTCACCCGCGCGACATTCTTCCGATGCTTCTTCTTCGTCTTGCGATCTTTTTCACGCCCTGTGGCCATAGTCTCTCCAAATTGTAAAAAATGGTAACGGAATGAACTTCTCGCCTTCGCCTTGTGCGAGTCTGTATAACACACGGCTCTACACCCCTCAAGCGATGTCTGTCCCCCACCTCGCCTTGAGAGGCCGCCACCCGCATGCTAAGATGCGCCGCATTTCAAGGACGCCATTACTGGATGAGCACACCTCAACTCGACAAAACCTACGACCCCAAGGCTGTCGAAGCACGTTGGTATCAGGTTTGGAGCCAGCAAGGCTATTTCCATGCCTCGCCGACCCATCCCGGCCAACCGTACTGCATCGTGATTCCCCCACCTAATGTCACAGGCTCACTCCATGTCGGCCACGCGCTGAATCATTCGATACAAGACATACTGATACGCTGGCGACGTATGCAGGGCCGCAACGTGCTCTGGCTGCCCGGCACCGATCATGCCGGGATCGCGACGCAAAACGTCGTGGAAAAGCAACTCCTGGCCGAAGGCACTTCTCGGGAATCCCTTGGACGCGAACGCTTCATCGAACGCGTCTGGCAATGGAAAGCCACCTCCGGGGATACCATTATCCGTCAACAGAAACGGCTTGGTGAGTCCTGCGACTGGGATCGTCTTCGCTTCACGATGGACGAAGGGTTATCAAAAGCCGTCCTGGAAGTCTTCGTACGGCTCTTCGACGAAGGCCTCATTTACCGAGGCGAACGGTTGATCAACTGGTGCCCCCGCTGTCTGACAGCCCTCTCCGACATTGAAGTTGAGCACGAAGACATCAAAGGGAAACTGTACTCAATCGAATACCCGCTTGAACAGGATCAGACGATTCGTCTCACCGTTGCGACGACCAGACCAGAAACCATGTTCGGTGACACAGCGGTGGCGGTCCACCCTGAAGATCCCCGTTACAATCGACTGATCGGCCAACGAGTCCATCTCCCCCTCACGAATCGCACCATTCCGATCGTGGGCGATGCGATCCTCGTCGACCGCGAGTTCGGCACCGGTGCCGTCAAGATCACGCCGGCGCACGACTTCAACGACTTTGAGGCGGGCGAACGGCATGGACTGCCGCGAATTCCCATCTTCGACCATCAGGCCCTGCTCGATCCACAGGGGCTCACAACCGCCGGTGTCGAACCAGCCCTCATTGAAGCAGTCGCGGCCCTTCCCGTCACCAAGGCACGGCCCAAGATCGAGCAGGCGCTGAAAGATCGTGGATTGCTCACCAAAGTCGACGACCACAAGATGGCGATCGGGAAGTGCTATCGCTGCAAAACCGTGGTCGAGCCCTATCTGTCTCCTCAGTGGTTCGTGAAGATCAAGCCCCTGGCCGAGCCTGCGATCCAAGCCGTCGAAGACGGACGTATCCGAATCATTCCGGAAGGATGGACGAACAACTACCTCGGGTGGATGAGGGATATCAAAGATTGGTGCATCTCACGCCAAATCTGGTGGGGGCATCAGATTCCCGCCTGGTATTGCCGCAACTGCAACAAAGACCTAATCATTGAGGGGACTGCAGGAACGGCTGCAGCCACTCCATCTCCACGACTGACGATCCTCCAAGGGGCAACTCCAATTGTCGGAAAGACCGCACCCTCGACCTGCCCGACGTGCGGAGGCCGTGATTTTATCCGCGACCCCGACGTCCTCGACACCTGGTTCTCATCCGCCCTCTGGCCCTTCTCGACGCTGGGATGGCCCGAGCAGACCGTTGAGCTGAAAACCTACTATCCGACCTCCACCCTCGTGACCGGACTCGATATTCTCTTCTTCTGGGTCGCCCGCATGATCATGATGGGCCTGAAATTCATGGGCGATGTTCCCTTCCGAGATGTCTACATTCATGCCTTGGTCCGCGATGCCGAAGGCCAGAAAATGAGCAAGTCGAAGGGCAACGTCATCGATCCGCTGCATGTGATGGAGGAGTTCGGCACCGACGCGCTCCGCTTCACGCTCGCCTCGATGGCCTCACCGGGGCGAGACATCAAACTGGCGGAGGAACGGATCGAAGGCTATCGCAACTTTGCCAACAAGATCTGGAACGCGGCTCGTTTCAGTCTCATGAATCTGGACGGACTACGAACGGCCAACACACCAGCCGAACGCAGCTTCCCCGACCGCTGGATCCTGAGTCGCCTCAATCAGACGATCCAGTTGGTGACGTCCGAATTGGAAGCCTATCGGTTCGATCGTGCAGCGAATGCGCTGTACCAATTCATCTGGCATGAGTACTGCGACTGGTATCTCGAACTGATCAAGCCCACGCTCCAAGACTCAGCCAGCCCGGACGCACCGGAGACAAGACAGACCCTCGTCGACACGCTCGAGACCACGATGCGGCTGCTGCACCCATTCATGCCGTTTCTTACCGAAGAGATCTGGCAAACGCTCCCGCACCAGGGCGAGAGCATCGTAGTCCAGAGCTATCCAATACCAGCAGCGACGTGGATTGCACCCGAGATGGACCAACGGTTTACGCTGCTCGAACAAACCATCGGCATGGTGCGTACATCCCGCGTTCTCTTGAACTATCCGCCGGGGCAACAGATCACGTTCTACGTCGCGCACGATGAGCCACAGCGACAGGGCCACCTGGACCAACTCCGAAACTACCTCGCCCATCTCGGCCGTGGCACTGTCGATCTGACCCCTACAACTACCTGGCCAAACAGCAACCTCCTCCGGTTGGTCACAGAAGGTTTGTCCGTTGGCATCGTGGTGGCGGGCGACGTCGATCTCAACAAAGCGCTGGATCGCATCACCAAGGAGCAATCCGAACAGAGGAAGGAGATCGAGCGGCTGGAGGGGAAACTGCGCAATCAGGAGTTTACTGCCAAGGCCCCGTCCGAGGTCATTACCGATCACCAGGATCGCCTGACAAGCCTGCTCCGAGATCAAACCATGCTCACCAGCAGTGAGCAACAGCTGCGCACCATGCTGGGAGCGTAACAGATGGTCAGGCCCCCGGTTGCCGACATACGGCGCGCCATTCGGCTTGCACTCCAAGAAGACCTCCCCCTCGGCGATATCACGACGGCCGCACTCTTTCCCTCTCCCGCACCGGCGCTCGCACGCATTGTCGCCCAACAATCGCTGGTGGTCGCCGGTCTTGCCGCCGCCGTGCGAACCTTTCAAGCAGTGGATGCGTCTCTTGTCTTAACCATCCAACGCCAGGACGGGGAACGAGTACACGATGGAGACTGTCTCCTTCAGATCGAAGGCGATGGGCGATCCATCCTGATGGCTGAACGAGTTGCCCTGAATTTTCTCCAACACCTCTCCGGTATCGCCACCTTGACTCATCGGTTCTGCGAGGAAGTTCGAGGATACCCCGTGACCATCATGGACACGAGAAAGACGATCCCGGGCTTACGTGCACTTCAGAAATGGGCGGTCCTCCTCGGCGGGGGCACGAATCACCGCCAGTCGTTGAGCGACGGCATCCTCATCAAGGACAATCATCTGGCCCTCCTGAACCGGACGACTACGCCCGTCCGAACTGCCTGCCGCAAGGCGAAAGCCAACTCTCCTCGCACGGTGAAAGTCATCGTGGAAGTGGAATCGTTGGCAGATGTGCGGCAGGCCCTCGCAGGGCGAGCCAATATCATTCTGCTGGACAACATGACTCCGGCGACAGTCCGCCAAGCCATCCGGCTAATCAAGGGGCGTGCGCTCGTCGAAGTGTCCGGAGGAATCACCTTGAAAAACGTACGAGCGATGGCCGCGGCCGGCCCAGACCGCATCTCCATCGGAGCCCTCACCCATTCAGCCCCGGCCGCGACACTCAGCCTGGTGATCGAACCACGCCGCCGGCACAGCCGGCCTTCGTAACTCGTGCAACCCTCACCACCTCTCACACGAGACACGATCCACGGCACCCTGTCGACCACGTGGCTAGGGCGCAGTATCGAACTGTTCGACTGCCTCTCTTCAACGAACCGGGAAGCCGTTCAGCTTGCACAGGCAGATGTGGAACATGGCACGGTCGTCGCCGCCGACAGTCAGACCGCCGGACGCGGGCGTCTGTCCAGAACCTGGTTTTCTCCGGCCGGCGCCAATCTCTACTGCTCCATAATCCTCAGAACAATACGGCCATCGGACCGCCTCACGGAATGGCTCTCCTGGCTGCCGCTGATCTCTGCGCTGGCCGCAGCCGAAGCGATCGAACAGGTCTCGTCCATCCACGTCTCAGTGAAATGGCCCAACGATCTGCTGATCTCGGAGCGAAAAGTCGGCGGAATCCTCTGTGAAAGCGGCACAGGAATGCGGTCAGGCCCTTTCCAGATCATCGGAGTCGGTATCAACGTCAACGTTGACCACGATGACTGGCCTGCTGACCTTCGTGACTCGGCCACATCGATATGGCAGGAACGGAAGATCGTCGTCGACCGCAACAGACTGCTCGCGCAGCTGCTCCTCGAACTCGAGCATTGCATCGATGAATTAGCTCTCCACGGAACGAATCGGCTCGCGTTGGCCTATTTCCAACGATGCTCGACCATCGGCCAGACGATCAAAGCAACCTTGGCCAATGGAGAGATGCTCGTGGGGCTGGCCGAGGGAATCGGCCAGGATGGTTCGTTGCGCGTGCGACCGCAGGCGACCCAATCCGGCTCGGGAACGCCGGAGGTCGTCCACCTACGCGTCGCCGACATCATCCACGTGAGAACCTAGCCAAATCACCCGGCGAAACGTAGAATAGGTCCCATGCTCCTCGTCGTTGACATCGGTAATACCAACATCGTCTGGGGCGTCTATGACGACCGCACCCTGGCGGCCCATTGGCGATTGGCGACGGACGTGAAAAAAACTTCCGACGAGTACGGCATCCTCTTTGCCAATCTCCTCACGGCGGCAGGAATCCCCTCTCAACGTCTCTCCGGCGCCGTCATCTCCAGCGTCGTACCTGCCCTGACCGGGACCGTCGAAGATATGCTCGAACAATATTTTCATCTCCACCCTATGGTCGTCACCTCGGATACGGACACGGGTCTCACACTCCGCTACGCCAACCCGAAAGAAATCGGCAGTGACCGGCTGGTGAATGCCGCGGCCGCGTATCATAAATATCGCCGCGATCTCATCGTCGTCGATTTCGGCACCGCCACGACTTTTTGCGCCATCACGGCAGCGGGCGAATATCTCGGAGGCGTCATCGCCCCCGGCCTCGGGATCTCAGCGGAGGCCCTCTTCACAAGAGCCGCTAAACTGGCCAAGGTGGAATTGATCCGTCCGAAGACCGTGATCGGGACCGACACCGCCAGCAGCATTCAAGCCGGCCTGCTATTCGGGTATGCAGGACTGGTCGATACCGTCGTCCGGCGAATGGAACAGGAACTCGGACGCTCAGTCTACGTGATCGGCACAGGAGGACTCAGCTCCATCCTGGCAGCCGAAACCACTTCCATTCAAAAAATCGAACCCCTCCTGACGTTAGAAGGTCTCGAACTGCTCTACCGGCGAGCCCAGGGTGGCCCCCCTCCCGCTCTGTGGGTCTGAAGACCGCCGTCCCATACACAAGTAATTAATTTTTCTGGCCCCGTTGACTTTATAGGGCCTATGGCTATCTCGTGACCGGTAGAGGAGTCTTTCATGTCTGAAGAACACCAGAACACGAATACAATCGAGAACTTGGATATCCCATCCCCCGGTGGTCCCTCCGCCATAGAGGAGACAGGCCTGGTTGCGGAGCTTCAGCGGGCTCTCGCGGAAAAAACAGAACAAGTTAAAGAACTCAACGACAAGTATTTGCGACTCGCGGCTGAGTTTGACAACTACAAACGCTTGGCCCAGCGGGACCAGCGAGATCAGATCCGATTCGGCAATGAACAATTACTGAGAGAACTTTTGCCGGTCGTCGACAATCTGGAACGGGCCGTCAAGGCCTCTCGAAACGGTGGGAGCAGCGACGTCCTCATCCAGGGCGTCGATCTCACCCTCAAGCAATTGACGGGAGCCTTGACGAGATTTCATGTCATACCCGTCGAGACGGTCGGCCAGCCGTTCGATCCCGCCACGCATCAAGCCGTCACCTCTGTCGCATCCGAAAAGATCCCGGAGCAGCATGTGGTCGACGAGTTTCAGCGAGGATACCGCCTGCACGACCGTATTTTGCGGGCAGCCATGGTGAGCGTGTCGACGGGACAGGCACAGGACGGCGCACCAGGAACAGACAAGACGACCGGTTCATCGTAACACCATAGTAAGAAAACAGACCAAGATAGGAAGGAGCAGGCACATGGGCAAAGTGATCGGCATCGACCTTGGAACCACAAACTCATGCGTGTCCGTCATGAGCGGCGGCGACCCGATTGTCATCGCGAACGCAGAAGGAGCCCGCACCACGCCATCTGTCGTTGCCATTACCGACAAGGGCGAACGCCTCGTCGGACAGATTGCAAAACGGCAAGCGATTACGAATCCGGAGAACACGATTTTCTCCGTGAAGCGTCTGATGGGCCGCAAATTCCGCAGTCAGCAAGTGCAAGACGCCGGCAAACGCCTTCCCTATAAGGTGATCGAGGGGGACAACGGCGATGCATATGTCGAATTGCGCGGCAAACGCTACAGCCCGCCGGAAATCTCCGCCATGATTTTGCAGAAGATGCGGCAGACGGCGGAGGACTATCTCGGCGAGAAAGTCACCGAAGCAGTCATCACCGTCCCGGCCTACTTCGACGATAGCCAGCGCCAGGCTACCAAGGATGCCGGCCAGATTGCAGGCTTGAACGTCCTGCGGATCATCAATGAACCGACCGCCGCATCCCTCGCCTACGGTCTGGACAAGAAGAAGGACGAACGGATCGTCGTCTATGACCTGGGTGGCGGTACCTTTGACGTGTCGATCCTTGAGATCGGCGACGGAGTCTTCGAGGTCAAGTCGACCAACGGCGACACCTATCTCGGCGGCGACGACTTCGACCAGCGCGTCATGGACTGGTTGGTCGATGAGTTCAAGAAGGATCAAGGCATTGATCTTCGGAAGGACCGGATGGCCCTCCAACGCCTGAAAGAGGCGGCGGAACGTGCCAAGATCGAACTCTCATCGTCACAGGACACCGAGATCAATCTGCCCTTCGTCACCGCAGACGCCAGCGGACCGAAACACCTGGTCACGAAACTGACCCGCGCGAAGCTTGAGCAGCTGGTCGACGACCTCATTCAGCGGTCGATTGATCCCTGCAAGAAGGCCCTGTCCGATGCCGGCGTGACGGCACGCGACATCAACGAAGTCGTCCTCGTAGGCGGCATGACCCGCATGCCGAAAGTGATTCAGGCCGTCAAAGACTTTTTCGGCAAAGAACCGCACCGGGGTGTAAATCCCGATGAAGTGGTCGCCATCGGCGCCGCCATCCAAGGCGGGGTATTGAAAGGCGACGTGAAGGACGTGCTGCTCCTCGACGTGACGCCGCTCTCGCTGGGCATCGAAACCCTCGGCGGTGTCTTCACGAAGTTGATCGAGCGGAACACGACAGTCCCGACGAAAAAGAGCCAGGTCTTCTCGACGGCTGCCGACAATCAAACGGCTGTGACCATTCGAGTCTTCCAAGGCGAGCGCGAGATGGCGAACGACAACAAGCTCCTCGGCCAGTTCGACTTGGTCGGCATTCCTCCTGCGCCACGCGGGATGCCGCAAGTTGAAGTGACGTTCGACATCGACGCCAATGGCATCGTCCATGTCTCGGCCAAAGACTTGGCGACACAAAAGGAACAATCCATCAAGATCACGGCGTCCAGTGGCTTGAGCAAGGAAGAAGTCGAGAAGCTGGTGAAGGATGCACAGGCCCATACGGAAGAGGATAAGAAGCGGCGGAAGACTGCCGAAGCCAAAAACCAGGCCGACACTCTGATCTACCAGACTGAAAAAAACCTGAGTGAACACGGCGACAAGATCGCCGCTGAAGACAAGACCAAAGTCGAGGAAGCCGTGGCCACGCTGAAGAAAGCGATGGAGGGAACGGACCCCGAGGCGATCGAGTCTGCCACCCAGGCCCTGACGACCGCGTCCCACAAGCTGGCTGAGGAAATGTACAAGGCGGCCTCGGCATCGGCTGCAGCCGGCAGCGGCGCCGGCCCCGAAGGCGGAGCCGGAGCCGGCGAGACCAAGACGGATGAAAAAGTCGTCGACGCGGAATTCGAAGAAGTAGACAAAGACAAAAAGTAAGTTAGAATACCGTCAGCGAGACCGAGCTTCGTCGATACACGGGGCTCGGTCTCGCTACACTGTCACCCAGAGAGATGGCGTCCGTGTCCAAACGTGATTACTACGAAACCTTAGGCGTCGAACGAACCGCGTCCGACGACGAACTCAAGAAGGCCTATCGGAAGATGGCCCGCCAGCACCATCCCGACCTCCAGGCGGGAGAGGCCCAGAAAAAAGCGTCAGAAGAAAGGTTCAAAGAAGTCAACGAAGCCTACGAGACGCTGAGCGACCAGGACAAACGCAAGCGCTATGACATGTTCGGCCATGCCGGCGCTCAGCAGGGTAGCGGCCCGGAGGGCTTCGGATTTGGCGGAAGCGGCTTCGGCGATGCCTTCAACGATATCTTCGAGGATTTTTTCGGGGGCCAGCGAGGCGGCAATCGGGCGGAACGTGGCAACGACCTCCAATACAATCTGGAACTGACCTTCGAAGAATCCGTCTACGGGAAAGAGGCCAAGCTTAAGATCCCGCGATGGGAAGTGTGCAGCGACTGCAAAGGGAGCGGCGCCAAGAGCGTTGCATCGATCAAGACCTGCCCCAGTTGCAAAGGGGCCGGCCAGATGCGGTTCCAGCAAGGATTCTTCAGTATCAGCCGTCCCTGCGGCCAATGCGAGGGGGCGGGACGGATCGTCACAGAGCCCTGTCCGGCCTGCCAAGGCCGTCAACGCACCTATCGAGAACGAACCATCGCCGTACACATCCCGGCGGGCATCGAGTCAGGCATGCGCCTGCGTCTTTCGAACGAAGGGGAGCACGGAGTCAATGGAGGTCCGCCCGGCGATCTGTATGTGGCGATTACCGTCAAGCCGCACCAGATCTTCCAGCGCCAAGGGCACGATATTCTCTGTGAGGTCCCGATTCATTTCGTCACTGCCGTGCTCGGAGGAAAGATCGAGGTCCCCACGCTCAAAGGCAATACCGTCATCAAGATTCCTGCCGGCACGCAGCAAGATAAGATCCTGCGCATCAAAGGCCTGGGCATCCCCAGCCTCAAAAGCCAGAGTACCGGTGACCAATTATTTGCCATCAAGATTCAGATTCCCACCAAACTGTCCGCTCGTCAGAAAGAATTGCTCACGGAATTTGCCAAAGAGAGCGGCATGTCGATGGAAGAGGACGGCGACGGTTTCTTCGATAAGATGAAGACCTTCTTCGAATAGCGCCGGCAGTCATCGCCCCGACAGCCACACAATGCCCACGTTCTTCGTCACCCCTGACGCCGTCACTCCCCCCACCATCCGCATAAGCGGCGACCTCCTCCATCATCTTCGCGATAGCCTCCGCTTGCACCCGGGAGACTCCCTCCTCCTGAACGACGGATGCGGAATCCGCTACCGCGTAGAAGTAACCCACGTCACCTCACAGGCCATCGACAGCCGCATCATCGACCAACACACCGAGCCTGCGCGCAGGACCTCACCGATCGTGCTTGGACAGGCGTTGATCAAAGGCGACAAGATGGACTGGGTCATTCAGAAGGCCACAGAACTCGGGGTTGATACCATCGTGCCTATCCATAGCACCCACAGTGTCATCAAGCTACGCCCGGAACGCCTCGAACATCAACGATCCAGATGGGAACGCATTGCACGCGACGCGGCACAACAGTCGGAACGATGGACGATTCCCACCATCGCAGACCCGGTAGATTTCACAGAGATCTGCCGACGATATGCCTCGGCGCCTCTGAAGGGCATGCTCGTGGAACGCTCCACCGGCCCTTCGCTTGCCACCATACCGTTACCTCAGAGCCATCAACATCCAATGGTCTTGTTGGTTGGACCGGAAGGGGGATGGGCGCCAGATGAGCAGCGTCTTGCACAGGAGCAGGGATTTCTCCCGCTCACCCTCGGGCCACGAATCTTGCGGGCCGAGACCGCGGCGATCGCAGCACTCAGCATTCTCCAATCAAGACTTGATTGAAATACGGAAGGACTAGCAGACTGCGGAAAACTATTGTGGCACGCAGGATGCTCAAAAGGCCGGACACCTCACCCGCCCAACCTCGGCGGCTATTTCACCCCCCGCCCTGAGTCTGCCAAGACAGCCTCTTCACCCTGGAACGCGCCTTGTCCCAAGCATGGCCGCAGCGAGTGAAGAGCCGAGGGAGGTACAGACCTCACTTCGTGTGAGCCGTTCATCCTTTACATGCGTCTTGGAGGACGGAAAATTCCCTCAAGACATTTCGACATCCGAGAGGTACTTTCTGTAGGTTGCGCGTCTGAACGATGTGAGAACGATGCTGGCGGACTTGTTCAGCATCCTGCGTTTTCAACTGCCTGTCAGCGGCCAGTGGTCAAGCGAACGATCGTGCCGTTTTCTCCGCTGGCCCAGCCTTGTGTTCCATCAGGAAACGAAAGCCCGAACAACGAGACCTTCGCGACAGCACCATGCTCTGTCCAGGTAAACCCACTATCAGTGGTTCGGTAGACCATACCTCGTTCCCCCACAATCCATCCGGTCTGAGGATCGGTAAAACGCACTCGTAAAAAGTCGGTAAGCTTCGTACAGGTACGGGTACAGGGTAACGTGCGATCGATCCATTGATTGCCGCCATTGGTCGTTTGGAAGATGGCGCCGGCATTGCCGACAGCCCAGCCGGTCGACACATCCGAAAAATATACATCGAACAACGTGACCGCCCCCTGCGTCTCTTGCGGGGTCCAGGTGGTTCCACCATCGTCCGTCATCAAGACGGTCCCCACTGCGCCAACCGCCGTCCCATGCTGGGCAGTAAGAAATTGGACCGCGTAGAGGGCTGCGCCCGTCTTGCTCGCTTGATCGACCCAATGGGCCCCACCGTCCTTCGTATGAAGGATGGTTCCGTTGCCACCGACCACCCAGCCCTCTGCGGGCGACACGAACGAGAGGCCGTAGAGCGCCACCTGGGTATCAAGGAGTTGTGAGTGCCAGGTATTTCCCCCGTCTTGGCTATGGCGAATCGTCCCATTGGCTCCGACGGCCCACCCATGCTTCTCATCGAGAAAGAAGACGCCCGAGAGGGTCGCCGTGGTGCCGCTGACGACCTTCTTCCACTTCTTCCCGCCATCGACCGTCTTCAGAATGGTGCCGCCGGACCCCACGGCCCATCCTAATTGAGGCGTATGAAAATAAAGTCCCATCAGGATGGCTTCTGTATGGCTCACTTGAGGGGTGATTGTAAGAGGAGAGTCGGCAGCCCAAGACGAAGATGCCCACAACAACGTTGCCAGCACCACGGCCACGAGGCATCCGCCACGTGATAGAGAGGAAACCCGCCGTGATCCGGGCAATTCGTATCTCACTGGTTGGTGTTGGAGTCAAGGCGGTTGTTATTGAAGAAGCTCTGATCAGGCATGCCCTTGGCTTCAATGGTGAAGGTGCCCGCTTCCAACGTCAGCCACTTTTTCGGGGTACAACAAGTTCCGTCCGGCTGCACATCCCAGGAGCCGCGCCGCACGATCAGCGGGCCAGTGGCGAGCTCATTGAAGAACTCGTTGCGCTTCCCCACACCATAGAGATTCCGATGAGGCACTCGCACGACGATCTCCGTATCCGTCCAGGACATCACCTGCGCCGCGACGTTGCTGAACAGCACTTCCGTCCGCGACACGTTGTCGCCCAACTCCATATCTTCCCGTCGTTTGTAGACACCCTGGTTGAGGCCCAAGTTGGCATGCTCGGCTGTTTTTAAGAAAGAGCCGAACCCCGACCCCTTAATGGTGATCAGATCATCGAGTCCGCCTGATTGCGGGCTGTAGGAGTCGATCGTCGGCGTCACGAGCGTAAAAACTCCGGCCTCGGTCTTCAGAATTTCCTTCGTCGCACAACAGGAGCCGTCGGAGTTGGGCATCGTCGCGCCTCGATAAATCACGACCGGCCCGCTCTTCGCGCTGAAGGGAACCCACACATCGATGCGATCGTCCTGCCAGCGATAGATGACGGCGCGGACCCCGCCGATATCGACTCGATTCTCTCCCGTATTGAAATCGGTAAAGGCGTAGGGAGTCGCTCCACTTTCCGAATAGAATCCGAAATGTTCGCCGCTGATTCTGAGCAGAGTACCGATCGGGGCTGCCGGAGGCGTCAAGGCGATCACTTTAGGTATGTGAACCGTAAAGGTCCCGACCGTTCGCTCACGCCCCTGCACAGTCAGAACGACCGGTCCAGTCTCTGCATCCATCGGGAGATGCGCGACGATGGCGCTATCGGACCACTGAGCGATGGTGGCCAGATGTCCGCCGAACGTCACCTTGTCACCGGCTCCCTTCGCCGCGCCGAAACCCTGGCCGAAAAGGACCACCTTAGTCCCGACTGGCCCGCTCACCGGATCGACGCGAATGCTCGGAATCACCTTCAGAGGAACGGCATTGCTCACTTTGTACTGGACCGGAGCGCAACAGGACCCGTCCGGCAAGGGATCGGACGAGGCCAACCGAACCACTACGTCGCCCGACGCAGCATTCGTGGGAACCTCGACTTCGATGATGTTGTCTTTCCAGCGACGCGGCCTGACGATCACACCCCCGATCATCACATCGTTAACCCCGAACATGGTGTTGGGGTCACGCGGACCAGCCGTGGCACCGAAATGCGCGCCCGTAATCTCTACGGCATGGCCTGGTTCGATCTCTGCCGGCGTCACCGCAGTAATCGTGGGCTGCACTACCGTCAACGTCCCGGCCGACATTTTCTTTTTCCCGGCCATAATTTCAACGGGACCGGATTGGGCTTGGAAGGGAACCTTCACCTCGATCAGGTCGGATTCCCATCGCTGAATCAACGCAGGAAAGCCGCCGACGGTCACACGATTGACTTGCACGGATCGAAATGCGCCGAACCCCTTACCGCCGATCGACAGGGTGGCGCCGGGAACCGCCGTTGACGGATGCAGTTCGAGCGCGGAAGGAGTCGCGGCAAACGCGGCAGTGCTCAGACTGGCCCACAACGTCATCACACTTACTCCGGTTACGAACGCATTCATGAATAGGCTCCTGTCAGGCAAGTTAGACGTACGATCACCCTGCGCGTGGTACGAAAACCCCACGCACCGGACTCAGAAAGGGTACAACGGGGATACCACGTAAATAATGCGAAGGACCGATCGAACTATAGCAAGCGGTTTTTTCGAGAGTCAAGCCGGCCAATCCGCGCCAGCCAGCCCTTCCTGACCGGTTCGGAAGAGCCATCAGGAGACGGAGAGAATCACTTCAATTTCGACGGGAGCCCCGCGAGGCAACTCAGCAGCCCCCACAGCCACACGCGCATGACGGCCAGCCTCTCCAAAGATGGCGACCAGGAGGTCCGAGGCCCCGTTGATGACTTGGGGCTGCTGCACGAATCCTTCCGCCGACGCCACATGCCCGACGACCTTCACGACGCGCGTAATACGGTCCAATGTCCCGAGTTCTTGCTTGGCAATCGCCAGTGCGTTCAGAAGCGCGAGCCTGGCCGCCTCCATCCCCTGCTCGACCGTCAGATCACGTCCAAGCTTGCCGGAGAACACCAACTGTCCATCTCGCATTGGAAGGACGCCGGATAGGAATAAGAGATCCCCGGCCCGGACCACCGGAACATAGGTCGCCAACGGTTGCGGCGGCGGGGGCAATGCGATCTGTAGTTCTGCAAGTCGGGATTCGTATGACGTGCGAATCGACATCAATCACCCTGCGCGGAGCGCATCGAGAAAACTCTCACCCACAGGGAGTTGATCCCCTTGCAGGGCTTCCACAATGGTATGACCAAGATCGGCAGCAGAGGCTCTGATTCCGAGATTAACCCCTTGTGCCAACTTCGGTCCGGTAACCAAGAGGGGTACATATTCCCGCGTCGAGACCTGACCCGCCCTCGTGATATCCCGTCCATGATCCCCCGTCAGGACGAGCAGGTCCCCCGGACGAAGCTGTTCCAGCAACTCGGGAAGCCGTCGATCAAAATCATGAAGGGCCGTGGCCGACTGTGCGACATCCGACTCCAACACATCAAGCCCGGCAAAAATCAATCCACGGGGAACTTTTTTCAACAACCCGGTTACCTCATCAAGCAACGCCGTCCAGTGCCCAACGGGAACGGAACGAGTGAGCCCGCGACCGCTGAAGAGATCGCCGACTTTTCCCACCCCAACCAGAATTTGGCTCGCGCGATTGAGCACATCGAACAAGGTCGGCCCGGGAGGTTCAAGCACGAACTCACGGGGTTGTGGGCTGAACTGTACCGCCCCGGCATCACCCAAGAGAGGATGTGCTGAAACACGCCAAATCCCCCAGGGGTCCTTGAGTAATTTTCTCGCATCCCGGCAGCGCTGAAAAAACTCGTCCTGACGCATGGCACTCTCATGCGCCGCCACATGGCAGGTTCGTTTTCCATCCGTCCAGACGATCAGCCCGCCCGAAGACAGATGATCGGCCTCACACTCGCGAAGCATCACCGTTCCTGAGCCGCAGCGATTGCCGATGATCTTGCGGCCAAAGGCCTGTTCGAGGACCGCAACCATGTCGGGAGGAAATCCGTTGGGATACAGCGGCCCGGCCACGTCCGTCAGATAGCCGGCCATTTCCCAATAGCCGGCCATGGAATCCACACCCTTGGAGAGAAATCCGAGACGTCCGAAACACCCTTCCGGCTGTCCCATCACCCGCACACCTTTGATCTCCGTGATGTGGCCAAGCCCGAGGGATTCGAGCGTGGGGAGGTTGAGTCCCCCAACGACATCAGCCAGATGAGACAAGGTGTTGGAATCGGCATCGCCGTATTCCGCCGCATCGGGCATGGCCCCAACGCCCATTCCATCAATCACCAGCACAACCACACGAGTAATCATTGGCGCACTATAGCACAGGTCTACATCGACAACGGGACGAGACATCCGGCATCGTCACACCGCACTCTGCTTCGCCACCTCGATGAGAAATCGATTCAGTCGTTGTTTCGAGTCTTCCAGAATGACCATGAATTCAACTCCGAATTCCCGCCTGGTGGCCCAGCACACCCTCCCGAGCTCCACACGGATCGCCGTCGGTTGCCCAGGTGCCATGATCTGGAGGCTCACAGACTCTCCTTCTGGCGCCATCGCGTCACTTTCAATCGCACAGCCTCCCCGCGACAAATTGAACGTCGTCCCTTGACAGGCTGCATCTTCCAATACATAGGTCACGGGGCATCGGACCGAAAACCTGGTGTCCTTACGCACCATCATCGTGACTCACCCCTTCCGCCTTGTGGCAGACCACTCGGCCATGATCGCGAGGCTTGCGCTGGTGCCGATCCGATCCGCGCCGGCTTCCAGCATGGCCAGCGTGGTCTTCCAGTCTCTGATTCCGCCGGAGGCCTTTACCTTGGCACGACGGGCCACCGTCTCTTTCATCAGTCTTACATCCTCCGCTGTGGCGCCGGCAGCGGCAAATCCCGTCGACGTCTTCACGTAGTCCATCCCCGCTTCCACGGCCAGACGGCAGGCCGTGATCTTTTCCTCGCGCGTCAGACAGCAGGTCTCCAGAATGACTTTGTGCTCTGCTCCCGCAGTCGCCTTCACGACCTCGGCCATGTCGCTCCGGACAAGATCGTAGTCGCCAGATTTGAGCCGGCTCACGTTGATCACCATATCGAGCACCTTGGCCCCCCGTGCAACTCCTTCAACGGCCTCGGCAACCTTCGTGGCCGTCGTATGGCCGCCCAGCGGGAATCCGATTGGAATGCCGACGCGAATATTCGTCCCGGCCACCGCCTCGACCGCCTCATCGATGTAACAGGGCGGCACAAAGATCACGACGAAGCCGAACTCTCTCGCCTCCCGGCAGACCCGCTGCACATCGGCCTTCGTCGCGTCAGGACGGAGCACGGTATGGTCGATCAACGCCGGGAGATTCCAATCCTGTGTCTTCATCATGCCACTCTTATAGCAAGTCCTGGATCAGAGATGAAGAGGGAATCGCGCGGGGGAGCAGGATGAATGATTACATGTGCGGGAGCGAGGCCCGACGAAACGGCCGCTTTTGATACTTCTCGACTGCCTGGTTGTGCTCGATGAGCGTCGCAGAGAACTGGTGCGTTCCATCGTTCCGCGAGACAAAATACAACGAGCGTGAATCAGACGGATAGAGTGTCGCGCGAATCGCCTGAATGCCTGGGTTGGCGATCGGTCCAGGCGGCAGTCCCTGCACCCGATAGGTATTGTAGGGACTGGGACTGGACAGGTCTTTCTTGTGCAAATTTCCGTCGAATGCCGGCAAGCCATAAATGACGGTTGGATCGCTCTGTAACGGAATATGCTTCTTGAGCCGGTTATGAAACACCGCGGAAATCTCTGGCCGCTCGCCGCCCGACCCGGTCTCCTTTTCGATGACGGAGGCGAGGGTCAGCACTTCGTGCATCGTCATCTTGAGTTCCTGCATCCGAGCAAGGAGATCCGGTCCGACCACATGCCGTAGCTGCTCGACCATGGCCACCAACACCTCTCGGGGCTTGACGGGGCGAGGAAACTTATACGTGTCGGGATAGAGATACCCTTCCAGCGTCTTCGCCTTGATCCCAAGAGACGCAACGAACACCCGATCTTTCGCAAGCCGAAGAAACTCTGCGCGATCCGTAAGGCCCTGTTGCGAGACCAAATCGGCGATTTGGGTGATGGTGAACCCTTCGGGAATCGTCAGCGGACGGAGCAACACTTGGCCGTTGAGCAACTTCGAGAGAATCTCCGCCGGTGTCATGGAAGGATTCAGCTCATACTCACCCGCACGAACTTTCCGGTCAGCAGATTGGGATTTTCCAAGAAGGACAAAGGCAGCGCGGCTCTTGATCAATCGTTCGCGCTCAAGCAGCGACGCTATATATTGAAACGTCGAGCCATCCGGAATCACGACGACTTTCGAGGGAGGGTGCTCTTGCGCGGGAATGGCCGGGCCTTCAGCCCAGCGAATCGTCTGATAGGCCGCGACGCCAAGTGCGACCATTGCGACCAGCAGAAATCCGAGAATGATCCGTAGGCTCATGAGGTGGCTCTACCGTTCCCCCGTCCGAATACTCATCCGCCCATGATTCCGGTGCTCTCGTCGGCGCCGGTTCAAGACTCGCCAGATAACTCTGGAGCAGAATCGAAGCGGCGATGCGATCCACCACACCCTTCCGCTTTTTCCGACTGACATCGGCTGCGATCAAGAGGTCTTCCGCCGACTTCGTCGTCAACCGCTCGTCCCACAGAATGACGGGAACTGGCACTCCCTCTTTCAACCGAGCCTGGAACTCGCGCATCGCCTGGATCGCCGGACCCTCGCGGCCATCTAATTGAAGAGGAAAGCCCAACAGGACTTGCCTGACCTCATGAGTCCCGACGAGGGCCGCGATATGGGCGATGTCCCGGTCCAACGTATGTCGATTGAGCGTCTCAAGCGGTTGGGCGGTCCACCCTAGTTCATCACTCAGGGCCACCCCTATCCGCTTGGTCCCGTAATCGAGCGCGAGAATTCGTTTACCCTCCATCAGTCTACCGCTCCAACATGCGTTCGACCAGCCCAAAAACCTTTTCCAACGCAATATCCAGCTTGGCTGGGTCCTTTCCGCCGGCCTGCGCCATCTCGGGCCTGCCGCCGCCGGTACCTCCGACTTCCGCCGCCATCTCCTTGATGAGATCGCCCGCTTTCAATCTGGCAGTCAAATCCTTTGTGACGACAACCAGTAGAGAGACCTTGCCATCGTTGGCGGCGCCGAGGGCCACGACACCGCTCTTCAACTTGTCCCGCAACTGATCGGCCAGCGCCCGCATGCCGTTCACATCCAGGCCATCCGTCCGCTGCACATGCACCTGGATGCCGGCGATGGTTTTTGCCGCGGCCTCGACCGCTGAACCGCTGGCCATTTTCAATTTCAACTCTTCCAACTCGCGCTCTTTGTCTTTCAACTGCGTCATGACCTTGCGTGTTTTGGCGACCAACTCGGACTGGCCGACCTTGAGCAAGTCCGACAGTTCCCGGATGTCCGTTTCCAGCTTCTTCATCTGCGCGAGCGCCCCGCTACCGGTCTGGGCTTCGATACGGCGCACACCAGCCGCCACGCCGGTCTCGGACACAATTCTGAACAGGCCGATGTCCCCCGTATGCCGACAATGCGTTCCGCCGCAAAGCTCTTTGCTGAAAGATTCGACAGTCACCACCCGCACCTGCTCGCCATATTTATCGCCGAAGAAGGCGAGCGCCCCCTTGGCGACCGCATCCTGAATGCTCATCACCTCGGTCGCAACCCGCTCGTTCTTCCGCACCTCATTGTTCACGACCGTTTCGATCTCATCGACATCGCGGGAGGACAGCGGTCTGAGATGGGCAAAGTCGAACCGCAAGCGATTCGGCCCGACGAGCGACCCATACTGTTTGACATGAGGCCCCAGCAAATCCCGTAACGTGGCATGGAGCAGGTGGGTGGCGGTATGGTTTCGCTGAGCATCCTGTCTCGTCGTGGCATTGACAGCCAGGCGCAGCTGTTCGCCCTCGCGAATCCGCCCTTTCACGACCGTTCCCTTGTGCAGGATCAAGGTCGGCACCGGTCTTGTGGTTTCGTTGATCTCCACCTGCCCATCATGGCCCATCAGAACACCCTGGTCGCCGACTTGCCCACCGCCTTCCGCATAGAACGGGGTCACATCCAGAACTAATTCAACGTCATCGCCTTCCGCCGCTTCCTTGACCAACCGGTCACCTTTCAAAATCGCCTGCACCAGGCTGTCGCTCTCCAGGCGATCGTAGCCGATAAACTTCGTCGTCCCGAGACGACCAGCCAGCTCTGCAAGCGCAGGCCGGGCCGTTTCCTGTTCAAACCCGCCGGTTTTGCGCGCACGATTCCTCTGTTCCTCGATGGCCTGGTCGAACCCCGCTTCATCGAGCGTCATCCCCTGTTCGCGGCAGGCCTCTCCCATCAAGTCCATCGGGAACCCATAGGTATCGTAGAGCTTGAACACGTCGGGGCCTGTCAGGACCTGACTCCCGGCAGAACGGGCTTTCGCAATCATCTCGTTGAGAATTGGCAAACCTTGATCGAGGGTGGCAATGAACCGCTCCTCTTCGCCTCTCGTCGCCTCGGCAATCGTGTCGGCAGCGCCACGGACTTCTGAATAGACCGCGCCCATCTGGCTCACGACCGCTGCGGTCAAGTCATAGAGGAAGGGCTCGACGATGCCCAGCAGCCGTCCATGCCGCGCGGCCCGGCGCAGAATCCGGCGCAACACATAGCCGCGCCCCTCGTTCGACGGCAATACACCATCCGCCATCAAGAACGTGATCGCGCGAAGATGGTCCGCCACCACACGCATAGACCGGTCGGTCTGGTCCTTCTCCCCATACCGAACTCCGGCCCTGGCGGCCACTGCGCTGAGCAATGGTGTGAACACATCGCTGTCATAGTTGCTGTAAACGCCCTGCGCCACTGCGGCCAGCCGTTCCAATCCCATGCCAGTATCGATGCTGGGTCTGGGTAAGGGATGCAACTTCCCTTCGGCATCCCGATTGGACTGCATGAAGACGAGGTTCCAGATCTCGATGACGCGATCACCTTCCCCGTTCGGCCGATCGTCGCCCGGCACAGCTGGTCCCTGGTCGAAGTGAAGTTCCGAACAGGGCCCACAGGGTCCGGTATCCCCCATCTGCCAGAAATTATCCTTCTCGCCGCACCGGACAATTCGCGAGGCCGGGACCCCGATCTTCTTCCACAGCTGGTCTGCTTCTTCGTCGTCGCGGAAGATCGTCACCCACATGCGATCCTTCGCCAAGCCGACCGTCTGAGTCAGAAATTCCCAGCCAAACTGGATGGCGTCGTCCTTAAAGTAGTCGCCGAAGGAAAAGTTCCCCAACATTTCAAAGAACGTATGGTGGCGTCTGGTATAGCCGACATTCTCCAGATCATTGTGCTTGCCCCCGGCACGGAGACACTTCTGCACGGTGACCGCCCGCTTATAGGCGCGCGTCTCCTCGCCGAGGAACACCCGCTTGAACTGGTTCATCCCGGCATTGGTGAAGAGCAGCGTGGGATCGGCCTGAGGAATCAAGGCGGAACTCGGCACGGCCTGATGGCCATGCTGTTCAAAATACCGAATGAAGGCTTGTCGTAACTCTTGAGCACTGTTCTTCATGGCACCCTAACTTTCCTCCCGCAGCAGCGGTCCCATCACTGTCCCAATCGTGTCTTCGTCAAACCCTCGTTGGCTCAATAGTCTCGCTACTCGGCTAAGCGTATGAACCGATGTCGCCCGGCCAGCCATCGTGACAACTTGTAGCGCAAGGTCCCGCTCGCTCACCTTGCGGTAGGCCGCCCGCAGCGTCGCCTGCACGATGTGTTCAGGACAACCAGTAGCGAGCAGCTCTTCCTGCAGGCGCGCACGGCCCATCGGCATGCGGGCGAGTCGCCGCTCGGCCCACCGCGCAGCGAAGGCCACATCATCGAGATAACTCAACGATGTCAGCCGTCGAACTGCCGCGCGAACCTGCGAGGGAGACGCCCCCTTCGCCGCGAGCAACCGTTCGATCTGGGCCGTCGTGCGATCACTGCGGGCCAGCGCCCGAACCGCGAGTTGCAACCACTGATCGGGAGACGGTGCCACGTTGTCTATGTTTCGCCTGCTCACCAGCCGGCTCGTCGGTCGTTAGCAGGATGCTGAAACAGTCCGCCAGCCGCGTTCTCCATGCCCGTCAATCGTGACGCGTATCTCGCAAGCACTCTGTATCCAGGGCTGCAACGAGAGACGCGCGACGCTTCGCGAACGACGCACGAAGAGGACAGCCTGTTGGAGCATCCTGCGGGAGTGTGCTCCTGTTGTGCCACACATGCGGACCATCGAGGTTCGAGCGGGCCACCGCAGTGTTTCCGCAGCCTGATTAGACGCCGACCTTGTGCGGTCGTCGCTCCTCGCGTTTCTCCTCGGTCTTTTTCTCGTCCTTCACCGGCACCGTCACGGGTTTCTCGGCCGTACGCCCAGGCAGACCGGCCAGGTCACGCAGCTTCCCTTCAATCTCACGCGCCAACGGCTGATTACTCAAAAGAAAGTCTCGCACCGCGTCACGTCCCTGCCCGAGCCGCTCCCCCTGATAGGAATACCAGGCTCCGGACTTCTCCACCACTTTCTTCTCGACCCCGAGATCGACCAGTTCGCCGGTTTTCGAAATCCCCTGCGCGAACATGATGTCGAACTCCGCCTGCTTAAATGGAGGCGCCATCTTGTTCTTCACCACCTTCACACGGACGCGACTGCCGGTCACCTCCTGCCCTTCCTTGATCGACTCAATGCGCCGGATATCCAGCCGCACGGACGAATAGAACTTCAGTGCGTTGCCGCCGGTGGTCGTCTCCGGGTTGCCGAACATCACGCCGATCTTCATCCTGATCTGATTAATGAAGATGAGAGTCGTCTGCGACTTGGAAATGGCCGCCGTCAATTTGCGAAGGGCCTGCGACATCAGCCTCGCTTGCAGCCCCATATGCGCATCGCCCATTTCGCCTTCGATTTCGGCTCTCGGCACCAGCGCAGCGACAGAGTCCACCACGATGACATCGATCGCTCCACTCCGGACAAGCGTTTCGGCAATTTCCAACGCCTGTTCGCCGGTATCGGGCTGCGACACCAACAGATCATCCACCTGCACGCCCAGCTTCTTGGCATAGGTCAAATCCAGCGCATGTTCTGCATCGATAAAGGCGGCGGTGCCACCGGCCTTTTGTGCTTCCGCAATCACATGAAGGGTCAGCGTCGTCTTGCCCGAGGACTCGGGACCAAAGATCTCGATCACCCGACCGCGGGGAAGCCCGCCGACGCCCAGGGCAATATCAAGTCCGAGGGATCCGGTCGAAATCGCTGGAATATCAACCGGGGCATCGGCGCCCCCCAACTTCATGATGGCCCCCTTCCCATATTGCTTCTCAATTTGGGAGAGGGCCAGATCCAGCGCGCGCTTCTTGTCGTCTTTTTCAGCCATTGGTACTCCTCTTGTGATAGAGAGATCGCGGGATTATACCCAAGTTGAGAGAAAGAAACCTAGCCCGCATTATCCATGAACGTTTCTGCTCCAATCGCGAATTCGCCACTGCGCCGTTCATCGTCGCTCGTCTTCGTGAAGCGTGAAGAGCAGGGCGGATTAAGTGAATCTGTGTCGTCGCATGCGAGATACAAGTTACGCTTCACGAGGAACGCGTTCCGGGCGATAAGCACAAACCCGTGTATTCACGTGATTTCCTTGACCAGCAGTGGGGATAGAGATACAAGTAACACTATGCCTTCGACTCTCGTCCCCGATACAACCGACAATAGACCAACAGTCCTGATCGTCGATGATGAGTCCGCCCCCCGCGCGGCCCTCACACAGATCCTCGGGCAGGACTTCCAGATTCTCACTGCAGAGAATGCACGCGCAGCCCTGGCCGTCCTCGACGACCACGGCGTCGATCTCGTCACGCTGGACCTGAAATTGCCCGATCGTTCCGGATCGGACCTCTTGCATGACATCAAGCGCGCGCATGCCGAGATCGAAGTCATCATGGTCACGGCCTACGGCAGTCTCCAATCGGCGATGGACTGCATCCGCCACGGCGCCGCCGGCTTCCTCCTGAAACCGTTCAATGCCTCCGAATTGCTGGCCATTTCCTTGCAGACCGCTCAGAAGAAACTGCGGCTCGATCAACTACGCCCGATCCTCACCAACTCGACCACACTCTGGGGCCCGGAACCAGCCTGCACCAAGGCTTGGCAGGCCCTCGTCCATGACTACGCCACCATGAACCGAACGGGATCGCTCTCCCCGTCGCATAGTGATGAGACGTCGCCCTTGGTTCCCCTGATCTCCGACCTGTTAGAAGCCAAGGATCGCCACCTGCTCAACCATGGAAGCCGCGTCAGTTTTTACGCAACCCTCGTTGCCAATCGACTCAGCCTTCCCATCGCCGAACAGCAGTCGCTCGCACTGGGCGCACTCGTGCATGATCTCGATTTGATCAGCGTCCCCGAGAGTCACGTGCTGAAAATGGAATCCGACCCGCAGATCCATCGTCCCGACCTCGGAGCGAGGATGGGCCGAGCGATGGGATTATCAGCCGACGCCGTGCAGATTATCGCACTCCATCACGAGCGATGGGACGGAACGGGATACCCCTTTGGCTTACGAGAGGAAAGCACGCCCTTGCTCGCTCGCATTGTCGGCATCGCCCAAGCGTTTGACGACCTTACCGCCGAAAAACCGGAGCGAACATCCCTCCCCATCAACGAAGCCCTGCAACGGATCGAGCAGCAAGCCGGCGCCGCCTTCGATCCGAAGCTGACTGAACTCTTTTGCCGCACCATGCGCGAGCAGCCCCCGCAGAGCTAAGACAAGCCCCGTCGTCTTCGGTTGAAGCGCACGTCCTCAACAATGCAGAACTAGCAACACGTCTTATGTAGGTTGAAGTCGCTCCTGTGTCATTCATGGTTTCCCTTGCCACCTCGCCATACTGTTCTATACTTACAAGCACGTTAGGACCTTCGACCTGTGGGAGACTCGACATGGCCAAGATTGACGATTTCTTTAGGCTGATGGCGGAGCACGGCGCGTCCGACTTGCACCTGATCGCCGGTCAACCGCCGACCATGCGGATCGACGGCGAGTTAGGCCGAGTCGCTGGGCATAGCGTGCTCGTCCATGCAGAACTCAAAGAAGTGCTCCACGAGATTGCGCCCAACAGCAAAAAAGAACATTTTGAATTGACCGGCGATGTCGATTTTGGCTACGAAATTCCCGGCCTCGCCAGGTTTCGCTGCAACCTCTTCAATCAAAAGTATGGCTGCGGAGCGGTATTCCGGAAAATTCCCAATAAGGTCCTCTCGGCTGAGGAATTAGGCCTGCCTCCGATCTTGATCAGAACGGCCATGCTGAAAAAAGGGCTGGTCCTGGTGACCGGACCGACGGGAAGCGGTAAATCGACCACATTGGCGGCGATCATCGACTACGCCAACAAACACCGGAAAGACCATATCCTGACCGTCGAAGATCCCATCGAGTTCGTGCACCAGAGCCAGGGCTGCATCGTCAATCATCGGGAAGTCGGCGTGCACACGCAATCATTTGGAGCGGCGCTTCGTGGAGCGTTGCGGGAAGATCCGGACATCATCCTCGTGGGTGAAATGCGCGATCTTGAAACGATTCGGCTGGCCGTGGAGGCTGCTGCGACAGGGCATCTCGTGTTCGGGACGCTGCATACCGAGAACGCAGCCAAGACGGTCGACCGGATCGTCGAAGTGTTCCCGCATCAGGAACAAGCGCAAATTCGGAGCACGCTTTCGACGGCGCTCCGGGTTGTCGTCGCACAAAATCTGTTTAAGCGCATCGATCAGAAAGGACGCTGTGCGGCCCTTGAGATTTTGGTTTGCACGTCTGCGATTGCCAATCTCATTCGTGACGCCAAAACGTTCCAAATTGCATCGGTCATGCAGACAGGAAAAGCCGTCGGCATGCAAACGCTGGACGATGCAATTCAGGATCTGTTGAATAAGAAATGGATTTCACCGGAGGAAGCCTACGAAAAATCGATCGACAAAAGTCGCTTTGCCAAGCTGCTCAAAACACCGCCAGACGCCCTGCAATGATCACTCGGAAAGGATGCAACGCAACAGGACCCTATCCTGCCAATTCCACCTTCCACAGCTTCGTATAGACCGAACCGGTCGGCTTCAATTCACTCTGCATCAGCACGACCGACCCCACTGCCAGCGAGCCCAATGAAACGGGACGATCCAGCACTCCGCTCTTGGCTAGCGCGACTCCAACGTGCCGCTCCCCCATCTTGATTCGTGCCAAGGTCAAATGAGGACTGAAGAGTCTCGCCTCGCGGAGAAAGCTTAAGCCTTCACAGGCCTCGTCGATCGCATCGTGGATCTCCGCGATTCGCTTCGCCTCTGCTCCCTTCTCCCAATTCTCCGACGGTCCGACCCACAATACGCGAGGACTTTGCGGATGGGGAAAGACGCCGAGTCGTTCAAGCGGCACAGTCATAGCCACCCGGCTTCCTATCGCCTGCTCAACCGCAATACGCAACGGATCGATGACCTGCTCATCCATGTCCCCGAGGAACTTGAGCGTGAGATGGATCGAGGCCGGCTGCGCCCAGGAGATGCGCGTACCCCGTTTCAGCTCCGGCTCAATTCGACGCTTCAATTCTTGTTGAACAGTGGCAAGCCCGGCCCGCAGCTCTTGAGACAGTTCGACTGCAAGAAACGCACGAATCACTTCGACCTCTTATTGAGCAGCCAGCGGCGAAGGAGATCCAACGCGGCTTGCGAGGACCGTTGTTTGATGACATTCCGGTCGCCGTGAAAGCGGAACTCCCGGGTGATCGGCTGACCGGTTCCATCATCCAGCCCGATATAGACCAGCCCCACCGGCTTGGTCTCGGTCCCGCCGCCTGGCCCGGCAATGCCGGTGACGCTGAGTCCCACCGACACGTTGGCGCGCTCGCGAATGCCGGAGGCCATCGCCGCTGCGACCTCCTTGCTCACTGCGCCACGTTGAGCAATCAGTTCCGCCGGCACACCCAGCATCTCCGTCTTCGCCCGATTGCTGTAGCAGACGGCAGCACGATCCACATAGGCAGATGAACCAGCCACCTGTGTGAGCCGATGGCCGATCAATCCGCCGGTGCAGGATTCCGCCACCGCCAGTATGAGCCTCCGTTTGGCGAGTTCCCGCCCGACGACTTCTTCCATCGTGTCGCGCCCCTCGGCATAGAGCCAGTCGCTGAGTCGTGCCCGGACCTCGTTCGCCACCTTCTGCAGGAGATCAGGACTCTTCTCCGGGGCCGATTGGTTCCCCTTCGTCGTCAGCGAGACCAGCACACCCATGGGCGATGCGAGCAACCCCAAATCGACGGGCACTGCTTTTGGCATGAGTCCTTCTAATTTGGCATCGACGTCCGCCTCTGCCAGGCCGAACGTATGAAACACCTGCCGGACAATCGGCGCTCGGGGAGAGCGGCCTGACGATTCACTTGCTGCGCGCAGCAACGGCAGGACTTCCTGCCGCACCATCTCTTCCATTTCCCGCGGCACGCCGGGCAAGGAGACGATCAGCGCCTTGTTCCATGTCAGCCAGAACCCCGGCGCAGAGCCAGCCGGATTCTTGAGCACGGTGGCACCGGACGGAATCATCGCCTGCCGCAGCTGCCCTTTGCTTGGCCGGCGGCCCCATTGCGCGAGTCGCGCCATCATGCCTTCCAGCGCTTCCTTGCGACGACCGAGTCGGTGTCCGGTTGCTTGGGCCACTGCCTCTCTCGTGCAATCGTCCACGGTGGGGCCAAGGCCGCCGGTCAGGATGATCACCTGAGCTCGCTTCACGGCGGTGTGAATGGCCGTGACGATATCCTGCCGCTCATCACCGACAACCGATTTGAAGCGAACGGCGATGCCGAGTTGGCCGAGTTCGTCGGCAAGGAACAGAGAATTGGAATCGGTTCGGCCCCCGATCAACAGCTCGGTGCCGATGGCAATGGTTTCTGCGTCCAATGGTGGAGTGGCGCGCGCCTCAGCAGGATAGACGCGCGAGACTGACGGGGAAAGCGGGACGGGCGAGGGTTCGAGGTCCGAAGTTCGAGGTTTTCTAAATTTTGAAACCCGAACTTCTGGTCGCGCCTGTCGCGCTGGGCGTGCTCGTCGCGCGCTTGAGAGACTGGCGGACTTTTTCAGCATCCTGCTAATGGATCTCAGAAAAATCTACGTGGAAGCTCGACTCTCCTCCGTTCGCCGGAAAGACCGTGATGGTCGTGTTGGCGTTCGGGTCGAAGTCTGCATAGTTGAATGACGCGATGACCTTCGCTTTGAATCGGGGACTCTCCGGCCAGGCAGCACTGCGATTGGCGAACCCGTCGAAGCGGACGCTCACGGGCTTGATGGTTTTTCCTCCCTGATCGAACACCATATAACTGTCCACCGCGAAGTTGGGGAGATTCCCGAATATGATGGTGCTGACCAGCATGGTTTGGCCCTCCAGCACCTGCGTCACATCAGCCTCGCTGGGCTGGAGTCCCCGCAGGGCCATATGCGTCGCCATGACCGATAGCCCGCCGATCTTCGTGACCAAAAACCCGCTGGAATGAAGTTCGTCGGTTGCGCCGAATCGAACGTAAAACGTATCCGGAGGGCTCCGCTTCTGCGCCGCCTCCTTCCCCAGTTCAAGTGCGGCCTGAACCTGCTCCGCTGTGGGACGCACGTCGATGGCATGGGCCGACACATGAGGGAGACAACTCAGGGCAACCACGCCTCCACACAGCAATTTGCGCCTCACCCCCTTGAGTAGTGCGACCCACATGGATATGCCAGTACCAGATCACTTTTCTCCTGTCAACGAACTGCCCCGACCGTCTTTCGCCGGTTGACAACGGAGAAGACGAAGTGATAAACAACCGAACCGCTACTTAGTGTGCCTTTTCAAGAAGTTATACGGAGGAGTTTCGATGTCGACCCCTGAACAAACCCCAGCGCCCCCAGCACCTAAGCGCCAATATGTGAACTTCGCCTTTTACAAAATCGATCCGGCCTGGCGACGCCTCCCCGAGAATGAACGCACCAAAGGCAAACAGGAATTTCTTCGTGCAGTCGAGGACTATACCGGCAAGGTCCTTGTGGTCGCCTACTCCTCGATCGGAATCAGAGGCGATTGCGACATCATGTTGTGGCGGATTAGCTATGAACTGGAACTCTTCCAGGACATGACCACGAAGATCTTGGCCTCGGGCTTGGGACAGTACCTGACCACTCCCTACTCCTATCTTGCGATCACCAAACGCTCGATCTACGTGGATCACCACACCCACGAAAATCAAGAGAGTAAACGTCTGACCGTCGTTCCAGGAAAAGCCAAGTATATTTTCGTCTACCCGTTCCTCAAGACGCGCGAATGGTTCCTCCTCACGAAGGCGGCGCGGCAGGGCATGATGGACGAGCACATCGAAGTCGGCCATCGCTTCCCCTCGGTGAAGCTGAACACGACCTATTCATTCGGGTTGGATGACCAGGAATGGGTAGTGGCGTTTGAAAGCGATAAGCCGGAAGACTTCCTGGATCTCGTGATGGCACTCCGCGAAACCGAAGGCTCACGCTACACGCTGCGCGATACACCGATTTTCACCTGCATTCGCAAGAGCCTGAAGGAAACGCTCGACACGCTCGGCGGCTGATAAGACGTCGCAGAGAAGTACTGGACACGGCCTTCGGTCTCGCGATCGAAGGCCGTTCTTTTTTTAGCCCGGCACTCTTCATGATGGTTCGTCGTGAAATCGCCAGGAATACGTTCCTCGTGAAGCGTATCTCGCATGCGACGAGACAGACACACTCGTTCCGCCCTGCGCTTCACGCTTCACGAACGACGACCAACGAGAAACGTCGGAGCGCCGGACCAGCGATTGCCACAGAAGATATCGTGAAGGATCCAAGCTAGAAACCATGACCAGTTCGTCATCCAACAGTACCTCTCAGAACGTGCGTGCGGCTGCACTCTCCGCCCTGCTTCCCGGCCTTGGTCAATGGACCCAAGGCCGCCGCCATCAGGCATTGGCCTACTTAGCCATCGCCCTGCTCCTCATCTCGCTGAGCCTTAGCCTTGGCCGCATCTCCGGCCGTGCCGCCGAAGTGCTCTTCTTCATGCTCCTCACACTGCCGTGGTGGGCCATACAGAGCTACGACGCGTATCTCGGACCAAGCGACTCCTCAGCCGACCTCCAGCGCACCTGGCAGACCGTATCGACGCGGGGCCACGACATTCGTTTCCTGGGTGCACTCTTTCTGCTGAGCGCCATCAACGACTCGTTCATCATCCTGATGAACCCCGAGTATCTCCTCCCTTTCTTTTGTACCAAACCGGGAGGGGTCCTCGGATTCCTGACGAAAGCCTTGTCGCCGGTTCTGCATACGATGGTGGGCTATGGATTTCTCCGACTCCGCCGATGGGCGCTGTTTGTGTATCTCTTGTATGCCGCCTACGGCATGACCAACGCGCTGGTCAACCTGACGTGTTTTGGCCCAGGTCGAGTGCGTAACGCCTTGCTGATCACTCTGGCAGGCTTTACAGCCTACATCCTGTGGCGACGACGCTGTTTTCAGTCAAATGCTGCCTCCAGAGCCGCTTCTCCGCTTTGACAGCTGAATCATTCGTATGATACCTGTATTCCCTGAGAGGCGGACAAAATAGAAAGAGGCGCCTCGACGCTTTCGATGGCTGACAATAACTCACTCTACGCAATCCGATTTCCAGACGGGTCGGTGAGCCTGTACGTCGACGAAGAATACGCGATTGAACGCGGGGTAGACCCAGCCACCCTGACGCGCGTCGAAATTCCACGGGAAATGTTCGTCAACGGAACCATCCAGGAGATTCGAGAATACGTCGCCGTCTATCTGGAGTCACGTCATTCCGGCACAGCATAAGGGCCTCTCAACCCGATGACTACAATAGCTGCACCCGCTTCCCCCCTGACCATTGAGACGATCCGATCCGTGATCGAAGCCATGCCCGTGCAAGGGCGGATTATGCTTCGACTAATCCTGCTCCAATACTTCGACGTAACGGACGAAGAAATCGTGTACATCGTGACAGATCGACCGGATCCCCGCTGCGTCGCCGGGACCAAGCCCACCAACACCAGCATGACCAAAGAATCGATTAGGGTCGTTACGGAACGGCGCGACCAATACCTCCGACAGGTGCGGCTCAAGCGGGAACGGACATGGCTCCAATGCGACAGTCTTCGGAGGCTCGCGCAACTCCGTGAGGCCTTCGCCGACCGTGCCCGCACCCTCCTGACCGGGCGTTTCTCCGTCTCCGCTGAAACGATTGAAGCCTTGCGCGCATCTTCAAGAAACGTATTGCCTAGGCCGGCAACCCGTCTCCTGGACCAGCGTTGGGATGCCGATGAGATCACAGCTGAGGACTATCAGCAGCAACGGCTCAGCATCGAATTCCAGACCCAACTCCGCATGGCCGAAAAATATCGCAAGCGACTCGACCTGGCGGAACGCGAGCGGCAGAGCGCGATCTATGCGCCGCTACAAGATCACGAAATCGCACATGTGTGGGGCCTCCCCGCGGGCAGTCTCGCCGCCCGCAAGGTGAAGTACCTCGCACAATACTTACAAGCTCTGCAGGCCGCGTTACAGACTAGCGCGGCAGCCACGGCCACATCACCATTGGACTTGTGGAAAGAAACCTTCTCGGTGCTCGCGGAGCAGCCCATCGAACGGTCGCTCTCGACCTACGACGGGTTGGAGAAGACCGAATCCGCGCTCATCGACAAACTGACTGCGATGGTCTGGGGCACCCTGGCCGAGGAGTCCGAAGTCAAGTTCTGGACCTCGCTCGTCTTCGGAGCCAGCTCCAATGCCATGCATTCGGAAATCACCAGGAACTTGTTTGGGCTACAGCGGCTCACCACCATCCTCAACGATATGGACGCCTCTCCTGAGGCAGTGGATGAAGAATTGCTCAAGAGGACCTCGCCCACGCCCAAAGCGCAGGAGGACCAGACGGCCTTGCCGGAGGAGAAACCGGCCGAAGATGAGGCATCGACGCAAATGAGAGACCACGTCCTCAAGAGCATGTTCGGCGAACTCCATAACGACCTCACGGGCGGCACAAGATCGTAGCAACATTGACTTGAAATTCACGAATGTGACGGGTATAAATTGACTTGTATGGCTGGGATCTTCGCGCCCACTCTCCGCGGTCTGCGCAAGCCGACCGATTCCCCGATCAAGCTGTTTCTCATCGTGCCTCTCCTTCTCGTTACGTTGACGGCTGCAAGCGTGTCGGCGGACATGCTGGAAATCGCCGACTTGTTGACCCATCCCGAACAGTACGACCGACAAGAAGTGGTCGTGACCGGCCAGGTCACCAATGTCCAACTCGCCACCAATCGGCAGGGCCAACCGGCCTATGGGTTTCTCTTGAAGGATCAAGCCGGGACACTGAAAGTCATCAGTCTCGGTCAGATCGAAGTTCGGGAAGGCGACCAGGTGATTGTGGAAGGAGTCTTCTCGCGCCTTCGCCAGGCAGGACGCACGATCATCTACAACGAAATCAAAGCCCTCTCGATCAAGCCGATGAATCGGCTCAATCCAGATCTGGTCGGCTGACAGCAGGCCCCGGGCCATTCACGCATCATCCACCCCTTTTCCTCATCAGACTGAGCCTTCGCGCGGATATTTCAGGACCCACGCCAGCAGCCTATCCTGAACACGATCCGGTAACCACTTCACCATCCACGCCCGCGCTGTGGCATCTGCGCCCACGAGATAGCGGGTCTTAGGGTGAGCCGCCGTCAACGCATGATGCACCACTCGGACCACCGCATCCGGTGAAATCGCTCGTTGGGCCGATTTGGCGACGACGTCTCGAATTCGAATCACCGCCTCGCCATAGAGAGCCTTCGCCGCTTCGCTGGCCGACGCTTCGAGGTCCCCTGCTGCCTTGTCTGATTTCTCCCAAATCGGCGTCGCAATCGCCCCCGGTTCGATAATCGAAACCTGAATTCCCCAGGGTTGCAGTTCCATTCTCAACGCATCCGTCAGCGCCTCCAAGGCATACTTCGATGCAGAATAGGGCCCCAACAATGGAATGGTGCCACGACCGGCAATCGACCCCATGTTCACAATTCGACCGCGGCCGCGGCGCAGCAACGGGAGAAACGCCTGCGTGACAGCGATCTGCCCGATCACGTTGACCTCAAACTGTGTCCGGAGTTGCGACAATGGAATCACTTCGAGGGGACTACCGATGGCGATCCCGGCATTATTAATGAGCCCACCAAGACCTGCCTCGCCCACAACCCGTCGCACGATCTCGACGGATCGCGTGATCGACGGCTCATCGGTCACATCGAGCGTGACGGGAATGAGCGAGGGACCGCCCTTCGCGGCAAGCGCCTCCCCTGCCCGAGGGTCACGCACGCCGGCAAACACCGTCATCCCGCGACTGGCACAAGCGAGTGCGCAAGCCGCACCAATGCCGGTCGAGGCACCAGTCACAACAACAGCAATGGACGACGGACGATCAGACATAGCAGACTGAAGAAAAACTCTGTGGGCACGTTAGAACTTCGAATCTCCGCACGCGTGGCGCAACAGAGTGAGACCACCGCAGGATGCTCAAAAAGGCCGGACTTCTCACCCGCCCAAGCCTGGCGGCTATTTCACCCTCGTTCCCTGAGCCTGCCAAGACAGACTCTTCGCCCTGGGACGCGCCTTTTCCCAAGCAAGGCCGCAGCGAGTGCAGTAGGCTGAGGCTTAGGTCAAGGTTGAGCAAAGATTCGACCGGCTTCATTTCGGCCTTGACCTAAGCCGTAACCTTCCAAAAACGCTGGCGGACTTTTTCAGGATCCTGCCAGGCGAGAATACCATGGCTGCACGCGAGAGAGCAGCCTGCTCGAATGTCACCGAGAATTAACCCTGCCACCTTGACAGGCTGAGGTCCATTCATTATGGTTTCTGAGCTGTTAAAGCCGCTGGCTCTCTCCATCGACTAAGGCATTCCCGTCTGGTTGGTGCTTGTATCCAAGCGACAAGAGTGGAACTATTCCGGCGAATACGCTCATGAATCCATCGCGGTATCAATCGTAAGTATCTGATAGTAAACTATTTCTTATGGCCAAGATTGCTGTCATCGATATCGGAACGAACTCCATTCACATGGTGCTGGCTGAAATCCTGCCGGACGCAAGCTACAAGATCCTCGATCGCTTCAAAGACATGACGAGACTCGGGAATGGGGCCTTTACGACCCACCGCCTCTCCGAGGTGGCAGTCACACGTGGGCTCGACGTCATCCGCAATCTCGTCACCCTGGCCAAGAACAAGGGCTACGATCGCATCATCGCCGTCGCCACCAGTGCCGTGCGCGAGGCGAAAAACGGGGGAGACTTTATCGATCTCGTGGCCGAACACACGGGGCTGACCGTTCGCGTCATCAGCGGCACCGAAGAAGCCAGGCTGATTTTCCTCGGTGTCAAAAACAACGTGCCCATGACAGAACAGCCGACGCTCTCGGTGGATGTCGGGGGTGGTTCAGTCGAACTGATGGTCGGGAATCGTGACCAGCTCCTCCACGCGAAGAGCCTGAAGCTGGGCGCCATCCGACTGGCGGATGAATTCCTCAAGCGCACGCCCCCTTCCGAGGGGATGCTCCGCTCGCTCGAAGACACCGTGACGGCCCAGCTAAAGGGCGCCCTCGATTCGTTCAAGACGAAACGATTCGATTCCCTGGTCGCCACCTCCGGCATGGCGGGCAACCTGGCAGAAGTCATTCATCTGCGCCGAACGAATCGCCCGCTCCCACAAATCAATCTCGCCACGATTTCACTAAAGGACGTCAAAGAGATCGAGCAGGACCTCCGTCAATCCACCATTAAAGCCAGGCTGGCGATCCCCGGGTTAGATCCCAAACGGGTCGATACCCTGTTTCCTGCGACGGTGGTCCTTCGCCGTCTGATGGAGCTCTCGGGACGAGACGAGCTCATACTGTGCGACAAGGCGATTCGTGAAGGCATCATCTACGACTTTATCCAGCGTCACCGTGAACGGCTCAAAGCGGAGGCGGAAATTCCCGACTTGCGGCGGCGCAATGTCATGGCGTTGGCCCGTCGCTGTCACGCCCCGGAAGCCCATAGCCTTCATGTCGCCAGCTTAGCCCTGCGCCTTTTTGACCAAACGACACGCCTCCATCGTTTGGGGCCCACCGAGCGGAACTGGCTTGAATACGCCGCGATTCTGCACGACGTCGGCTACCTCATCAACGAGCGCCAGCACCACAAGCATGCCTACTATCTGATCACCAATAGCGACCTCGGAGGATTATCCGGCGAGGAGATTCAGCTGGTCGCGAACGTGGCACGCTACCACCGGCGCGCAATCCCTCAACTGAAGCACGAGGGATTCGGCGCCCTCTCGCCCAAATACAAACGTATCGTGCGAATCCTGTCCGCGCTGCTTCGGATCGCCGATGGTCTGGACCGGACGCATTTCTCGGTCGTCCGCACCCTCGATGTGAAGCTCGGCGCCACCGTCACCATCACCGTGCACGTGACAGGCGATGCGGAATTGGAAACCTGGGCCGCCGCAGGCCGGGCAGATCTCTTCGAGCGCGTGTTCCGCCGCCGCATAAAATTTACCGTCATCTCGCAGGAAGAAGTCGCATGAGCGAGCAACCCCCTCTACCCAGGCCTCCCCACCCCTACCCCGGGAAACTGATCATCGTCGAGGGGATCGACGGGTCCGGCAAGAGCACGCAATTGCTGTTGCTGCACAAATGGCTGGAGTCCAAAGGCCATAGGGTCTTCTTCACGGAATGGAACTCCTCGGAGCTGGTCAAAGACACGACCAAACGGGGAAAGAAGAACAAAAGCCTGACGCCGACGACGTTCAGCTTGTTGCACGCGACCGACTTTGCCAGCCGGCTGTATCATGAAATTTTACCCCCGCTCAAAGCCGGCATGATCGTCTTGGCCGACCGCTACATGTACACCGCCTTCGCGCGTGACGTGGTCCGCGGCGTGTCGCCTGAATGGGTTCGCAAGCTCTACAGCTTCGCCATCACACCGGACATGGCCTTCTACTTCAAAGTCCCGATCGAGGTGGCCATCTCGCGGCTCCTCGGAGGCACGCGGGGACAATTCAAGCACTACGAAGCCGGCATGGACATGAACCTGAGCCCGGACGTCACCGAAAGCTTCCGCATCTTTCAATCACGCATCCTGGCCCAGTACGAGAAGATCGTCGATGAGTTTCAGCTCATCACGATGGATGCGACGAAAGACATCGAAGCCCAGCAGAACGAGATGCGCCACCTCGTGGGAGAGGCGCTCAAAGATTACAAACCAAGACGGGGCACCCATGGTCGACGCACAGTTTTTTGGCGACGGTTTGACGTACCTAAATCCGAGTGACCTCAAAGGGAAACTCATCGCCATCGAAGGCACCGACGGTGTCGGCCGCTCCACGCACATCGAGATGCTGCAGGAGTGGCTGGAGGTGCAGGGCTACGGCGTGCTCACGACCGGCTGGACCCGTTCCAATCTCATGTCAAAGACGATCGAAATGGCGAAAGAAGGCAACATTCTCGACCGGTGGTCGTTCAGCCTGCTGTACGCCACCGACTTTGCGGATCGCTTAGAACACGAGGTCATCCCCGCGCTTCGCTCAGGCTTCATCGTCCTGGCCGACCGGTATATCTATACGGCCCTCGCGCGCGACTTTGTGCGCAGCGGGAACCGCCAGTGGGCGAGAGACGTCTTCGGCTTTGCCTTAGTGCCCGATTTGGTCTGCTACTTGCGCATCGATGTCGAAACACTCGTACTGCGCGTCATTGAAACCAAAGGGATGAATTTCTGGGAATCAGGGATGGACCTGCGGCTGGGCAACGATCTCTACGATAGCTTCAAGAAGTACCAGTCACTCCTGATCGAGGAGTTCGACAAAATGGCGGAAGAGTTTCACTTCGAAGTGATCGATGCCAGAAAATCGCCGGATGAGATTCAGGACGAACTGCGCAGCAAGATTCAGCCGCTGCTCACCACCAACCTGCGAAGCCCGGAGCTGCCTTCCGACCGCCTCATCCATCCGGCCCCATCCACTTAGTGAGATACTGAAAAATCTTGCCGGCTGTATCGGAAGGTTAAGCCTAAGGCTTGGAGTGAAATCTTCGCTCAACCTAGACTAAGCCTCAACCTACCTCACTTCGCTTCGCCCCTTTCCCAATGGCTCGCAACTGACCGGAAGTCAACCACCAACGAAGGACCCCTCGACCTGGCTTCGTCGGGATCGGCAGCTCGATCAGACAGGCCCCGGCTTTCTTCAGGGGGAACGACGCAGTGGCCCGCCCGGACAGGAGAACACTTGCGGCCATGCCCAACTGCGGCTCATGACCGACACAGATCACGCAGGACTCCGGCGTAAGATCCCGCAATAGCCTGACCACCTGTGCAGGGGAAGCCTCCGGCAATAGTTCATCGCGCAGTTGCATGAGCGATGGCCTCGCCAACAGGTCGTGCAGCAATTGAGCCGTTTCAACCGCACGTCGCGCAGGACTCGCGTAGATCACAGTAGGACGCACCCCAAGTCGGCGCAGTCCATCGGCCACCTGACGGACTCGCCGCCTGCCGTTTTCCGTCAGCGGACGATCAACATCCTTCCCTTCCCACTCCTCTCGCGCAACCGCGATCCCATGTCGAACGAACAGACAATCCATCGTGATTCCACTCCTACCTCAATGATCGGCCAGGGCCAGCCAGCAGGATAGCTGAGCGAGACAGGCGGGACAAGCGAGACGGGCCAAACGAGATCTGTCCACGTCGCGCCATTCTCGTCTGTCTCGCGTTTCCCGCGCTAGATCCACAGGCGGGAAATACTGAAAGCTGGATGCATCCAATCTGATTCCATCTCAATCAAAAGGGATTCAATCCTCAACCCACAATCTCATCGTCATGGCGACCGGTTCATACCACTCACCTTCACTTCACACAAAAAATCAGATGGTTAGTACGTATAGTCGCCGGTGCAACAAGGCCCGAGCGATCTGGCACATCGCTTGCTCAAATGAGTGACAACGAAAGATTGTACGGCAGGCCGTACAAGCATGGAGGGAATCGAGATGGACTTTGCCGCTACACTACTCATCTCAAATGGCATCATGGCAGCCATCATCTACCTCGTCGTAACCTGGATTTGGGAAGACTAACAGAATGATGGAAAAGTCCGCCAGCGGCGTTCTCGACACTCGGGAAGCCTATCTCGTTAGAAGAAATGAGCCTATGGTGTCTGGCTCATGGCAGGAGCCAGGGTCGGAACTGCCGAAACGAAGGATCGACTCGTCTTCCCGACAGACGGTGCCTTTTCTGAGCCATCAGCCATCAGTGATACGATTTTCTCTCCTGCTGACGGCCATGACACAATCTTCAACAGTGGCGAGACGTGGATCCGGCCTATCCCTCATCGGGCTGCCAACCGACAACAGCCCGATGACCCCTCAGGCGTTGAGTCAACTCACCCGGAGCATACAGGTCGCCTCCGCGTCCCCCATAGAGCCGCGCTTTCATCAACCACTGGAAGCGCGGCTCTTATTTATCTCGAGGCTGAACAAGAGCAATGATGACTGACAGGGGTGACCCGGGCACTTTATCTTGTGTGTTTGGTTTCTCCGGTTTCTCTGGTTGAGCGAAACCAGACAGACCAGATAAACCAGAACAATCACATAAACCACATGAACAAAATCTCCCCACACGTTGCGGCATGGTGCCTGGCACGTTTTCCAAAATTCTCGGGTCATGCCTGGAGCATAGGCAAAGACCGGGAATCGGTGGCGGTGGCCCCTTCAACCAGTGCAACGGCGTGGGCTCACCCTGCAAGGAGGTGGAAAGATGTATGGAACAATTCTAGTGGTCGACGACAATGCCGACATTCGAGAAACGACCCGCTTGATGCTCAGTCGAGAGGGCTATGAGGCGTGGCTGGCCCCGGACGCCGCCAGTGCGATGCAGCTGATGAACCAGCCGGTGCTGGCATGCGCAGTCTGCGCGGTCCTCTGCGACCTGGTCATGCCGAATGGCAGCGGGACGGACCTCATCGTCTATCTCCGGAAGTATCACCCGGCTGTTCCCATCATCGTGTTCAGCGGGACCGACGACACGGGGTTCCTTCAAGGGGTACTCCAGGAAGGAGTGTGCGATTGGATGCGGAAGCCCGTGTTGCGAGAGACGCTGCTGCAAAAGGTACGGACCGCCGTCCACTTGTTCACACTCAGGAAACAGCGGGACATGGACGACGAGCCAGTCTCGATGCACCCAAGGGCCGCGACTTCCGGAGTCGAGACGTTTCAAACGTCCGAGGGCAGCGCCACCTAGCAGGATGCGGAAAACCATTGCAGCATGGCAGAGCTTCGATGGCCTGCACGTCTGGGAAAATAGAAACACACCTCGCTGGGTGCTCAAACAGGCTGTCCTCTTCGTGCGTCGTTCGTGAAGCGTGAAACATCCGAATCCGGAAACGAGCGACGCTTCACGAGATATGCTTGGGAACGCTGCTGTTTGATTTATTCAGCATCCGCTAGAAGTGAGGCCGCTCTTCGCGACGGGAAACACTCGCCGCTCATCCAGGCTCAGGCCGAGTATCTGCGACTTGGGTCATCTCACTATATTTGTGGCCTGTTGATGACCCTACTCCGGGAGGCAAGCGCCACCGACCCGTATAAGAGACTGGTTTCGCCTTCTCCTTCGCCATGCCATCACAAGAGCAGCTGAATCCAATTGGATTCAATACAAGTCTAAATAGATTCACTTGAGAGAATGCTCGTCATGACTTCCGCCTTCACGTGTCCCTTCGACATCGTGAAAATCTGCCGATTTTGAAGGCAATCCACAACGATTATTCAAAACGAGTGGGAGAAGCCGTTGGCACACCGCTTGCGATATGCCTCGCCAGCAGGCGATCAGGTGAGAACGGTGAGAAGGATCGCCATGGCCTTTACGATGTTATTAATCAGCGCTGCGCTCATTTATGCCATCGTGCTTCGGATCTGGCAAGACTAACGTCGCGTGCGATGACGGAGGCTGAGAACAAGAAGATCCGATCCGGTGAGCGCCTGTCAACAGGATCGGAAGCCCGAACCGTCACTGATGTGGTTCGGCGAGACGGCTAGTCGGCCGTGTGTCATTGGGCCCACGTTTGACAACCCAATGGCGACTTGATTCTGGGACCTGCTCACACCAGAACTGCCCGGCTGCCTGACCGTCGACGCCCAGGGAGCCTCGGCTCCGCGATACCAGGAGTTGCGGCTCCCTCCTTCCATGGAGTCCTCTTTGGCGAAGGGAGCACTCGATCAATGAAAGAGCGCAGCACAAAGAGAAGAGAACCGCCTGAGAGCAACGGACGATTTTTCTCGCTCAAGCCAAGGTTGTTACGATGCGCGGGGTCGAACCAGGCACGCGCTCTCCAAGACAGTGAGTCTGACCGATCAGAGATAGAGTGGACGATCGCCTTGGCAACCACATTCGCGCAAGTCATGAGAGAACCATTTTTTTCCGGCAGGAACTGCAAGCACTAGCAGGACAGCTGTGCGAGACAGGGGGACGAGCGAGGCAAGCCAAACGACGTAACGACCAGTCGAGGCGAGGCAGGGATTACACCCCCCATGATACTGCATTTGGTCCGTATAACCCGAAAGTGGTATTGCGGAAAATGACACACAAGCATAACTAGAGGCTGGTTGTTACAAGTAAGTAACTATTTATATGTACTATTTGACTGATTTCTCTCACTAGACCTTCACAGGAGCCGGCCATGAACGGCACCTCAGGCCTCCTAGAAGTGCGGTCTTCTACCTCCCGATTACCATCGTATCGCCGCCTAGACGAGCAACAGCATCAATATGGAACAGGTTCCTGGCTTCTTCTCCGTATACTAGCTAGGCGGCACGCATTAACACTCAACAGTGCATAAGTCTCTCGGCTGGGCTTCCGTTTGAACTGCGAGAAACGAGACGAGGAATTCCCACGGATGGCACCTCAGGGTCGCTTGATAAATCGTGTTCTCCTCTCCACTCCATTCCGAACTAATTCTTATTCAAACGTCAGGAGCGTTGAAGTAAACGAATGAGAACACCTCTTCACATTGCTGGAACACATTCGATGAAGGCCGTAGGCATTGCATTACTCAGTGCCTCGTTTCTTCTCAGCTGTGACTCGATTCTATCTCTGAGAAGCCCGGCTGCCACGCCGGGAACGGTTCTCGATGAGGCGCGTCTCGCGAATCGGTCCGTTGCATCATTTCCGGCCGCAGATGAGGATTATTTTGCCGACATGGATGGTGGCGTCAAGTTATCCCCCGATGAAGCGAAAGGCCGCAACTCGTGGATCGTTTGGAGCGGCGGCAACGACCGCTTCTGGGATGACCTTTCGAAACTCAGTTTCGGGACGCTCGATTTTCTGAAGACGCTTTCTTCACACCCGAACCTGAAATTCAGCCGCGATACTCGCTGGTATTACCTTGGCTTGGTCAATGAGCCTTGCTTTGAAAAGGCAACCGTACCCGATCCGGATCGGTTCGGACTCTGGCTCGACAAGCGTGTCGTCAGTCCGGACTGTCCGGCCGACCCTTTTGAGAATGAGACGAAATACCCTGGCGTGAAGACCGGCGCCCGCGGCAAGAACCTGCCGGTCGGATCGTTCTACGGGTACGCAACCGGTATCGTCGGGTTGCGGCTGTTCCCCAATCCCGCCTTCGACGAAGAAGCCGCCAAGAAATGGGACCCGAAACGCTATTACGAAGATCCGACGTACTATCTATCAAAGGATCTCGTGAAGCCCTATCGCGTCGGGATGTCCTGCGCCTTCTGCCACGTCGGGCCGCTCCCGGGGAAGCCTCCCAAAGATCCTGAGCACCCGGAATGGAAAAATCTGAGCTCCAATGTCGGGGCGCAGTACTTCTGGATCGATCGCATTTTTTCATGGGAAGCGGACGAAACCAGCTTCCCCTATCAGATTTTTCACACGTCGCGTCCAGGCTCACTCGATACCTCCCTGATCTCGTCCGACAATATCAACAACCCCCGCACCATGAACGCCGTGTACCACCTCGGCCCGCGCCTCGAGCAAGCCAAGCGCTGGGGGCACGAGAAATTGGCCGGCGGCAATTTGGACAACAAGCAGCTCAACGACTATGTCGCGAGCGGGCCCCTGACGGCCTTCTTTCAACCGCCGGACACAGTCTTGACGCCCCGCGTGCTGAAAGATGGATCCGATTCCGTCGGCGCATTGGGAGCCCTCAACCGCGTCTTCCTCAATATCGGTCTGTTCAGCGAAGAATGGCTGTTGCACTTCAAACCGCTGATCGGCGGGGAACCGATTACCCCGATACAAATCAGGGTTGCTCGAAACAACTCGACCTACTGGGAGGCGACAGAAGCCCAGACCTTGAACATGGCTCTCTTCTTCCTGAAGACAACGGCGCCGCACAAGTTGAAGGATGCTCCCGGAGGAGAGGCCTTTCTCCCGAAAGATGGGGCGCAATTGACGCGAGGCAAGGAAGTGTTTGCCGAACGCTGTGCGCGTTGTCATTCCAGCAAACTTCCCGTGCCGGCAGTCGGTCTCGATCCTCACGGCTGCGCAGGACCCGGCTATTTGGACTGTTGGAACAAGTACTGGAACTGGACGAAGACCGAAGAGTTCAAACGAGAAATGAAGAAGATCGTGTTGGCCGACGATTTCCTCGAGAACAACTTTCTCTCGACCGATATGCGCGTCCTCGTCACGCTCCTTGAGACGAACGCCTGTAGCCCGCTGGCCACCAATGCCATCGAGAACAACATTTGGGACAATTTCTCTTCGCGGTCCTACAAGGACCTGCCGTCCGTGGGGACGATTACCGTCCACCATCCCCTCACCGGTGAGCCTCGACCGTATCAGATGCCGGCAGGAGGGCGCGGCTACACGCGCGTACCGTCGCTCGTGAGCCTCTGGTCCACCGCGCCGTACTTGCTCAACAACAGCGTCGGCAAGTTCAATCCAAGCCCAAGCGTCGACGCCCGCGTGCAATCGTTTCAAAACTCCATCGAACAGATGCTGTGGCCCGAGAAGCGCGATAAAGATCGGATCCTCGGCGACAGGGTTCCTGGCGTGATCGATCGCACCACGACGACCAGCTATCTTCGGATTCCCAAATGATTTCTCCCGGAATTTCTCCATGACGTCATCGAACTCGAAGAGAAAATTCCCCCTGACGTGCAGTTGCTTCCTCCCATCTTCAAGGAAAGCGGTGTTGAAATCGGGCCGATTCCCAAAGGCACACCGGTCAATCTTCTGGCGAATTTGAGTATGCTCCCAGACGACGCCGGTGTGATTGATCGGTTCATGCATAAGAGGAAGGTTCTCAAATTGTTGATCAAGGTGAAACAGGCGCTCAAAGCACTCCCCAAGAACGTCACGGATGAAGAGGCACGAAAAGTTTATCTGGAGAAAGACCTGGCTGATCCCCTCCTCGAGTTGAGCAAGTGTAATGATTTTGTCGTCAATCGCGGCCACTATTTCGGCACGGATCATTTGAAAAAAGACGAGAACGAGCCTGGCTTGAGCGACGAAGACAAGCGGGCACTGATCGAGTTTCTCAAGACGTTTTGAACTGGAGCACCGGCGACGATGGATGCTGAGATGAAGCCGATTTCACGACGAACCTTTCTGAAGCTGGCTGCCGCAACAGGGATGGTTCTGTCCGTGAGTGGCTGCTCGCTCCTCACCCCCTCGCCCACCCATCAAGTCTCCAGCGTGTGTTCAGGGACAGGAACGCCGCCGGACACGGAATTCGATTACATCGTCATCGGTTCGGGCGCCGGAGGAGGACCAGTCGCGGCGAACTTGGCAGAGGCAGGATATACAGTGCTTCTTCTCGAGGCAGGTGGCGAAGCGGAAAATGCACACTACTCAGTCCCCGCCTTTCACCCATTGTCCACAGAGGATCAGGACCTGCAATGGAACTACTTCATCCGGCATTACGCCAACGATGGTCGTCAAAACAACGATACCAAGCGAGACAAAGCAGGAAAAGGAATCTGGTATCCGAGGGCCGGCACGCTTGGAGGCTGCACGGCTCACAATGCCATGATTACCGTGTACCCGCACCAAAGTGACTGGGACCGCATCGCCATACTGACCGGCGATGATTCCTGGTCGTCGGACAAGATGCGCAAGTACTTTCAGCTGGTCGAGCGTTGCCAATATTCTTCGAGGACGTGGGACTTTGTGACCGGAGGCCGTCACGGGTTCAGCGGATGGCTCCCCACTGAACGGCCCAGGCAAGAGACGTTGGAGGAGTTTGTCAAAAAAGACCCGCAGCTCCAACATATTCTCGCCGCAGTGGCGCTCACCACATTGGAAGATCTTCCCGGGTCCGTCCCGGACGCCATTCTCCATCGAGCCATTCCGAAGCTCTTCAGCGCCGCCTTGAAAGAAGACATTAACCACATGGATTCCATCAAACACCGTCCGGAAGGCTTGTACCTCACACCGCTGGCGACTAATGGTGGCAGGCGCGCCAGCGTGCGCGATCGCATTCGAGACGTGAAGAAGAACTGTCCCAGTCAGTTGGTAGTGAAAACCAATGTCCTGGTCACCAAAATACTGTTGGAGAAGGTGAGCGCATTAAAAGGAGAACAGTCCAAAGCCATCGGGGTCGAGTGCCGTGAAGGAGCGCATCTGTATAGAGCCGACCCGAAGGCCGCTGCGGACACACCTTCAGGAAAGCAATTTCGTGCGAAGAGGGAAGTCATCCTCTCGGCCGGGGCCTTCAATACGCCGCAGCTGTTGATGCTGTCGGGAATCGGCTCGCGGGAGGAACTCGAACGACACAGCATTCCGGTACTCATCGAACTACCCGGAGTCGGCAAGAACTTGCAGGACCGGTATGAAGTGGGAATTGTCTACAAGTTGAAAGAGAATCTCTCGACCTTGGCCAATGCGAACTTTATGGCCGATGAGCAAAAAGATCCGGTCTATCGGGAATGGAATGAGGCGAGTCCGGAAGAGCGGCAACAAGGCAAGGGCTTTTTGTACTCCAGTAACGGCGTGATCATCGCGGTCCTGAAGCGCTCATCCATTGCGAAGAGTGCCAACCAACCTCCAGATCTCTTCATCTTCGGTTTGCCGTCCGATTTCCGCGGCTATGAACAAGGCTATACAAAGAGCATCACCATCAAGGACCACTTCACCTGGCTCGTCTTGAAGGCCCATACGCGCAATACTGGCGGGGAAGTGACGCTTCGCTCCAACGACGCTCGCGATACGCCACAAATTAATTTCAAATATTTCGAAGAAGGCAACGATCCCAATAAAGGCAGAGAAGACCTCGACGCCATGGTTGAAGCAATCGCGTTCATTCGGAAAATCATGAACCGTCTGACAGCGGAAGGGCAAGCCGAGGAGATCTGGCCAGGACCGAACGTCTCGGACAATGCATTGCGGGAATGGATCATGAACGAAGCCTGGGGGCACCATGCATCGTGCTCCTGTAAGTTGGGAGCCGAAGGAGATGGTCTGGCCGTCTTAGATAACAATTTTCGAGTCCGTGGCACCACGAACCTGCGCGTCGTCGATGCATCAGTATTTCCTTATATCCCAGGATTCTTCATTGTGACCCCGGTCTACATGATTGCGGAGAAGGCAAGCGAGGTGATTTTAGCGGAAGCGAAGAAGGTATCTGTTTAGCGATATGAGAATAGTGACGGCAGACGCTATGCAACTTAACTAGAGGAGGTGTGATTATGATCGCACTGAGAGTTCTGGCAGGTTTCCTTTTTACAGCATTGCTGAGCGGGTGTTACATCAATCCATTTGGTGATTCGGGGAAGCAATTGGTTGATGATGTCCACAATTTAAAGATGCGTTTGTTGGACATATACAACAACCCATGTCTACCTCCAGGGGCGACACAGACAATTAGTTGTTATTACTCACTAACCATCACGAAGAGAGATCAAAAAGCGGGCTTATATAAGGGTCAGGTCTCGCTAAAGGCATGTGACCAGAATATGCGCTCAGGGAATCCCGGTGAGAATTGCTCGAAAAATTCATATCCAGATTCTTGGTTCGCGGTTCAGGGTGATCCCGATGTCACAAACTTACAGATGAACAAAGACTATGACTTCGATGGCCAACCTGGCTTCGATTATCTGGTGTGCCGCGATAAAAATGACAACCCAAGCCAGAAAGCAGACTGTGCGGAAAGAACTACGCCTATCAATGCAGTAAACTAATCATCTTGCGAAGGAGGATGGCAATGGACAAGGTTAGGCTAATCACTTTATTTGCACTTCTGTTGCTCGCAAGCGTTGATGGGTGGCTCATGGTCCTTCCAGCCCATGCCGGAGGTTGTTGTCGATGTAATATGGCGTGCGGAGGCACTTGTTCCTGCCCTGGTGTTAATGGTTGTCCATACTGTGCGGCACCAGATGTGTCTGCAAGCCGCCAGACCAGTGGGGCTGTTTCTGGTGAGACAGATACCATCAGAGCCAATGCTGGATCTGTACCATCTCTTTTCCTTAACTCACCCGACATGGATCGACTGATCAGGCTTGCCGGAACAAGACAATGTGATCGGAACAATTTCAGGCTGAATCTCACGGTGGGAGAGACACCCCTAAAGCTCGATCAAGTTTTCTTAAAATATCATGCGACGGAAGAAAACGCAGTGGAGCTCCAAGTAGCCTCGAACGGCGGGAAATAGATCTGAAGCGTTGAGCCTGTCCCGAGCCAGGTGTGACACAGCATCTGGCTCAAGACT
>JAGXAR010000137.1 GCA_018971525.1 Nitrospirota bacterium | reverse complement strand
GAACACGTCGCGGTAGATATTGACCTGGGTATCGTTCACCGCATCCATGATTTCGGACGAGACGAAGACTTTATAGGACAGGTCTGTCTCCATCGGCGGCATGCAGATCCGCGCCGGGAAATAGACCATCGAGATCACCGACGTGACCTCACGGAAGACTTGAATAGCCCACTCCAAGTTGTCGATATCGTAGAATGTTTCTCCACGGACGATCGCCTTCGCTTTTTCCGCCTTCTTGATCAATTCGTCGATGCGCTGCCTGGTGAGGTCGCAAAGGGCCAGCTGCAGATCCATCTCGCTCTCACTCAGCTCGCGCTTCTTCGAGAGCTTGCGGAGCCGGTCGAGCTGCTGCGGCACCCGGCGCAGAACTTTCTTCAAAAAGTCCTCGCTGAAGTACCAGTCCCACATCTCAAGGTTGATGTCTTTTTGGATGACCTTATGGCCGACCTGACGGAGGACGGCGGTGAGGGAGGGAAGGCTCAAATAGGGTTCGGAGGGAAACCAGTCGGGCGGGAAGATCAGCAGGACCTTCATTTTCCGGCCACTGGTGGCTTCGGAGGTCTGGCGATGGAGCAGGATCAGTTCTTTGGAGGTTCGTTCGCCTTTCGAATACTCAATGCGCATAGATGTCTGGTCCTTCTTTCGCCCAGCCGCGAAGCGACCCGAATCATTCAAAAAGCCAAGGGGTTGGCTTGGAGAATGGATATTGTACGGGGGGCAGAGATTCAGATGCAAGAGTGGGACAGGGAGCGGCCCGACAGCCCTTTTTGCTCGCGGAACGCGCACGATGAAGCTGTGCTCGTTCGACGCGCGCAGTCAAGGGCCATCGGGTCACACCCCCCTTCCAATACTGGGAGGGGGGAAGGGAGTAGATGGGCTGCGTCGCTCGCCAGCCCTCACGTACTCGCACCCCGCCCGGTGTAGGGACCCCGCTCCGTGCGTGAGCGCTCCCAGACGAGCGCCACCCGATAAACACCAGCGGAAACGCAAACCTCAATGGTCGCTTAGGTATCGGGTGGCCCTGTCAATACTTGCAATAAGACAGGGGACCACGCGTCTCGTTGGGCCCCCACCCCCCTTCCGACCATGCTCGCTCAATCCGAAGGCATCCGGGGTGCAGGCAGACGGCAGCTCGATCTGAGCCCTTGACAGATATTCACTTATTCATTATCATGCGAATAAGTCAATAACTGGATAACTGCCTATGGCTAAAGCACACATCAAGAGACCGGACGGAACCACCATTTTGATCGAAGGCTCCCCTAAAGAGGTGGGAGAACTGATCGGGAAGATAGAAGGCGAGAAACCTAGCGTGCGGAAGCAGCGCGACCCGTCAGACACGCGCGCGAAAAGGCCAAGAGCCTCCCTGTCCGACTTATTAATATCATTGGTTGATGGCGGGTACTTCAAGAAACCAAAGGATCTTGCAGCCGTAAAAACTGGACTCGCCGAACTTGGGCATGTTTATCCGGTTACCACCATCTCTCCGGCTTTATTACGACTTGTTCAGCGCAGACACTTGCGCAGGATTAAACAAGACAACAGGTGGTTTTACACAGGCTAGGCCTTCACCATGGATAAAACGATTTTGAATAGAATCATTGCGCGGCTCGCCAGACTGGAGCGCAAAGTTTTTGGATCCAACAGGCAACCTGTCGACTCAAAACTCAAAGATGCAAAGAAATATAAGGGCGCGACCGGGGGCATTCGACTCCTGCTTGACGAAAACTTTTTCGACAAGAAGCGACTCTTTCATGAGGTGTGCAAAGCCCTCGAATCAAAAGGCTACCACTATTCCAAGCAGGCGGTGCAAACCCCGCTGAACAATCTTTCATCTTCAAAAGGAAAAGTATTGGTCGCACTAACTGAGAAAGGGCGAAAGCTTTATGCCAAAAGGAAGTAGCCCAACAAGCCAGGAAGTGCTGGCGGGCAAGCTTGAAGCGATTCGTTCATTAGTGAGCGACTGCATATCTCTCACTGCGAAACCTGAACGCCGCCGCAACCAAAGGTCTCCTGCCATAAAGAAGGATAAGGCACTTCTTCCTTCGCTCCGTTTTGATTCAAACGCGCGCGCTTTTGTGAAAAGCCATGCGAAGGGCTTAAGTGGTCCGAAAAAGTTTGTTCTAATTCTCGCCTATCTCGCCAAGGGCGACATCCATAAAGAGGTCTCTCTCGGGAATATTCAGAAGCTTTGGAATTCCATGACCTCGAGCTCGCTTCTAGGAATGGAGTTCAATTTATCCTTCTCAATTAGAGCAAAGGAAGATGGCTGGGTGGATTCAAAGAAGCGAGGAATCTACACCTTAGATGATTCATGGAAAACCATTTTCAACAATGACTGATGTTAAGCACAAGCACGACTCAACTGCCGTCCTTTTACAAGATTTTCCAGCCAAACACGTCAAAGCATTGCTGCGCCATTTTTCCGACTCAATGAAAGCCTTTGAGTCTGGGTCTTGGGAATCGTGCATCCTCAAGGCGGGCAAATTTATTGAGGCGGTGATAAAAGCTCTAGCACAGTACGCCAAAATCGAACTAGGAAATCCCCGCCAATTTAAGGTCGGCAACTTCACCAACAAACTCGGACAGCTGGACGCCTCCCAATTCGATGACTCCATTCGCCTGCTCATCCCGAGAAATTGCATTTTCGTTTACGATATTGCGAGCAACAGAGGTTCAAGGCACGACCCAACGGACATAGACCCAAACAAAATGGATGCTATTGTAGTGGCACAAAATATTGCCTGGATATTAGCCGAGATGATTCGCCTTTCGCACAAGGGCGCCTTGAATCCCGATAATGCTGCAAATGCTGTCGAAGGTTTAATGGAAAAGCAGTACCCTGATATTGAGGATATTGACGGCCGTCTATATGTAAATAGAGAAGGACTCAGCGCCACCGAAATCGCCCTCCTTTTGCTGGAGCGCAGGTACCCTCATCGGTTCAACCGTAATGATCTAATCGCCACACTAGTTCGCAACAATTTCAAGGAAGCAAATGCAAGAGTCGCTGTTTCGAGAGTACTGAAGTATGTCGATGACGATGGAAACGGGAACCTGAAATTACGCACCAACGGAAAAATACAAGTCATAACCATACGTAGCCGCAACAGCGCCTAAGACATGAAAAGAAAGTGTCAGGAACCATTTCCAGGCCCGTGGCGGTCCGCTCTTTCCTCTCTCTACACTCCTCACTCCCTCCCCCCTACTCTCCGGCGTGATGGATACTCCTTCGACTTTGAGATAGACTTGACCACAACAAAATGCAGAAGCTGCATTGCCTACTCGAATTATAGGCCGCAGCACAACCAATCGCTATGCGACAACTCTGGAGACTGAGTGGCGATTCCCGACTTTCAGACTCTAATGCTCCCCGTTCTGCGCCAATTGGGCTCCGGCGAGGAGCAAGCTCCAGCGTCGGTGCGGGAGGCGGTCGCACTTGTCTTCAAACTTTCCAATGAAGAACTGGCCACACTCTTGCCGAGCGGCCGTCAGACTACCTTTGCCAATCGCGTTGCGTGGGCATTGGGCTACCTCAAGCAGGCCGGCTTGGTCGAGAGTCCGCGGCGCGGCATGTATCGGGTCACGACACGGGGAAAGGTAACGCTGGGCGAGCCCATCGAACGCATCGACATCCAGTACTTAATGCGCTTCCCCGAGTTCGTGGCGTTTCGAACGGCCTCCACTGAAGACTCCGAACCAGCTCCCTCTCTCGCGAAGGTGGCGGTGGAAGGTACGCCACTGACTCCGGACGAGCAAATACGGCAAGGATACACTCGCCTCCAATCGAGCCTCGCTGCGCAGCTTCTCGAGCGCGTGCGCCAGGCCTCACCGAAGTTCTTTGAGGAATTAGTCGTCGAACTGCTGGTCGCGATGGGGTACGGAGGCTCTCGCGAAGATGCGTCCGCGGTGGTCGGACGAGGAGGCGACGAAGGGATCGATGGAATCATCAAGGAGGACCGTCTCGGCCTCGACACCATCTACATTCAGGCCAAACGTTGGAAAGACAATGTTGGCCGACCAGAGATTCAACGTTTCGCCGGTGCCCTTCAGGGGCAGCGCGCTCGGAAAGGGGTCTTTCTTACCACATCAACGTTCACAGCAGACGCCCGCTCATATGCCGCAGGTCTTCAAACAACAATTGTACTCATTGATGGCGCTCAGTTGGCCCAACTGATGCTCGAATTCGGGATTGGTGTCTCTCAGGCTGGGCTTGTGAAACTTTGGAAACTTGACGAAGACTACTTCGTTGAGGAGTGATCCCCGTCTAACATTGCTGGCACGTGAAGAAAGAGATGCAAAATCCATTTCACGGCGCGTGGCAGACCTGCCGCTTCTTCACCCTCCCCTTCACACAATAATGGACCACCCTGATCTGGAACAGTAGAATGTCCCAATCTCTCCAGGCAAAATGAAAAAGACAAGACCCCGTCCTCCAACTTCTTCTGAGCGTCGACGGATTCGCACGAAAACGGGTGGACGATGCCATGTGTGCGGTGGGCCACTGGGTCGAAACTGGCACGCCGACCACGTAATGCCACATGCAAGAGGAGGCAAATCCTCGTTCGAGAATTACCTGCCGTGCTGCAGCATCTGCAATCGAGCGCGCTGGAAGTCTGGGTCAAAGGTGATTCGTAGAATCCTCATGTACGGCATCGTTATCCGGAAAGAAGTTCGGGCGAGAACTCAGCTCGGCAAAGAGTTCCTGAAGCGATTTCGAGAGGACAAGACCGTTAACAAGAAGCGACGGAATTGAAGCGGTGCCAAGAACCCATTTCCCGGCGCGTGGCGGGTCTGGGTTCAAACAAAGGATTGAAGTCAAGCAGTAGAATTCTTCGATGTGACTAGAGTGCTAAAAATGTAGGAGCTCACTTATTTTTTAGCAGCCAGACATTCTCTTTGGCGGGACATTTCCCCTTCAATCCACCAGAGACCTCTGTGCTCGCGATGAGCGTTACATCATAAGTCAATGCGTACTGTCGCTTGACCTCGTCGTTGCTCACTGAAAAGGGAGGACCTCCCATCAAACTTTGGTCGTACTCATAGCAAATGAGCAACTGCGAAGCCTTGCCTGTGATCTCTGTTAGGTGCGCTGTATACCGCTTGCGCATATGTTCAGGAAAGGCGACTAAAGCTGCCCTGTCATAGACTGCCTCGACTCGGCCAAGGATCTTTCGAGACAACGCAAATATATCACCAACAAATATGTCGAGATTGTGTGCGCTCCACTGCTCGACTGCGCCAGCCGCTGATATTTCTGGTTGCACTCCAAGTTCCATGAACAATTGCTCAATGGCTATTTGACTCAATTCCGCTCCAGCGACACGATAGCCATTGGATAGCAGCCATGGAATATCAAGCGTTTTGCCGCACAATGGTACAAAGATACGACTGCCTTTTGCTAAAGACAGCTCGTTGAAATGTTTGACCAGTAGCGGGTTAGCCTTGCTTACGTGGAAAGCAATTTCATTTTTCTCCCACCTTTGGTGCCAGAAACTCGCATCCATGCTAAAACCTGTTTTAGTAGCTCAGCCTTATTCAGATGTTGCCGGAACCGTTTGTTTTGAGCAGCCAAAAGCATACGCGGAACGAATTGAGAAATCGAGATAGGCAGTCCAGGACCATTCGCGGCGCGTGGCGGGCCGACGCCTTCCTCGCCTCCCCACGCCTCACCACTCCCCCTTACACCCCAATAGACCTGCCCGTATTAAAAACGTAATATAGGTCAGCTTCTCATTCGACACCCAGGGGCGTCTCTTGATTCCTGTTGTTGTTGGCGTTCTGCTTGCTATTGCGATCGCAGCACTCGCCAAGTTCACACGCTTCGATGAAGACCGCAGCTTCTATTCCACTGTTCTCGTCATCATCGCGTCATATTATGTGCTGTTCGCAGTTTTAGGCGGTTCAGGTCATGCCTTAGTCTGGGAACTGGTCATCGCCGTCGCGTTTTCAACAGTAGCGATAATCGGCGCTCTCTTTTTTCCCACGCTCGTGGGGACTGGGATCATTGCACACGGTCTCTTTGATCTTGTGCATGA
>JAGXAR010000048.1 GCA_018971525.1 Nitrospirota bacterium | reverse complement strand
GGGAAGGCCGAAGAGATTCAACATCTCGCGAAGCGGGTCTATCGCGCCCTGGGCCTGAGCGGCTATGCGCGCATCGACGTGCGCCTGGACGCGGCGGGGCACGTGTACGTGCTGGAAGCCAACCCGAATCCCCACATCGCGCACGACGAGGATTTTGCGGACTCGGCCGCGAACGCCGGCTATCGCTATCCAGACCTGTTGCAAGAACTGCTTCACATCGGGCTTCGCTGGCAGCCGGCCAAAGCGGCGTAGTTACCCCCTCTTTCCCACCCCACATCCTCGGATACTTCATCATCCTGCCAGAGTGCCGTATCCTCGCAGGGCTCCGCCAACGTACCTGCGCCTATTTGACTCAGTGCGTCGAGCCCTTCGGAATAGGAGGTGGAGGACGTGAACGAAGCGAGGGCCCCTATTGTTTGACTAGGGGGCGAAGCGGAAACCAAATAGCAGGGCAACGCTAGTATGGTCATTCTCCGATAACGATGGAGAAAGATTGATGTCGTGGAGATTGACCATCAATGTCGAAGACAAGGCGATGTTGTGGGTAGCCTGGTACTCCACTGAGACACCAATAGGGATATACCAGCTCGTATCGTTGCGGTCGATACGGCCGGGCCCGGTCCCGCGGTCCAGGTCCGCGTGGAGTAACCCGATGCCAGTGAAGGGCACCAGGTTGATGCCGTTTTTGAGGCGAAAATGGTAGCGGCCGACCCCGGCGAAGGAGATCTGGAAGAGGTCGCCCATCGGACTGATTTGCATCATCGGTCCGATGGAGAAATTCCGATCGATGTAGTAGTCACCACTGAATGCCAGGGTGAACACCGTGCCATTGACCGTTCCAGAGGTGAGACCCAGGTCGCTTCCGAATCCCCAACGCTGCTCGTCTGCGCGAGCGTGAGGTGCAGCCACGACGGTACCTGCGGCCAAGATAGCTAACAGACCGGCGGCACAGGTCCATCGTGAGAATGTGCTGGCGATCTGCCGGATCATGGCGGCGGACTCTAGCACAGGGGGCAGACTTGGACAAGTTGCTTGAGCAATCCGGCGACAGTAGGGTATTCTCTGCCGCCGTGGACGATGGAGGGAGCGAAACATGTCAGCCAACTCGATGACACCGAGGCAAGCAGCGGTCGCTCTGGTCGCAGCGATGCCGATCGGCGTGTCGGTTCAGCAGCTGGAGGAGTATGGGATCGAGGTGACGGCGGAGCAGGCCCAGGCGATTACGCAAGAAGTGCTCTCGCTGAACCTGTTTTGGATCTTCGCCGCCATCGAGGCGCACATCCCTCAGAAATATCAGTCCGCGCTGTCGGAACTCGTTCTGGATGCGATGGAAGCAGGATGGGGTACGACCGTTCCCGTCGGTCCAGCTGCCTGGACCGCCTACCTCAACGAATGGCAGGTCCGTCGCCGTCAGTATAGTCGCTTGGTTGAAGAGGGAGTGAGCCCGCTTGCGGTGAGTGCGCACGCTGCCGAGTTGATGGAGGAGAACCAATTAGTCAAAGAAGAAGAGCGGCGAAATCTCCTGACCCTTTTGATCGATTTCGTGCCAGTCGATACCTACGGGCAGTTACTGGAAGATGTAGGATAATTTCCTGCCCCGCCGCGACCTGTCAGAGGTAGCGGTGATTGACGACCTTTCCCGTCTCGTCAAATTCATAGAGCAGCGGTGCACCAGTCGGGATATTCAACTCCAGCACTTGCTCTCGGGAGAGCTGCTCCAATTCCATAATCAGGGCTCGCAAGCTGTTTCCATGCGCCGCGACGAGGATCGTTTCCCCTTTCAAGAGATAGGGCCTGATGGTCTGTTCATAGTAGGGCAACACACGCTCTGCGGTGTCTTTCAGGCTTTCTCCCCCCGGCGGGCGTACGTCGTAGCTTCGCCGCCAGATCTTCACCTGTGCCTCGCCGTATTTTTTCGCGGTCTCGCCCTTGTTCAATCCCTGTAATTCGCCGTACATTCGTTCATTGAGGGCCTTGTCCTTCTCGATGGGGATGTTCGACTGACCGATCGCATCGAGTGCCAGCCGGAGCGTTTCGTTGGCGCGCGCGAGCATAGAGGTAAACGCACGGTCGAACGTAAACCCACGAAGCTTATCCCCCGCATTCTTGGCCTCCTGTATCCCTCGCGGAGACAGGGGTACATCGACCCATCCCGTGAAACGATTCTCCAAGTTCCATTGTGATTCGCCATGACGGAGCAGGACTAATCGAGCCATTGTGCGTTCCTCTCTAGACTGAAGGGAAATACTCACCAGGCAAAGCATACTGGAACAGGGGCTCAAGTCAAGCGGTTGCTTTCGACAGACACCAGCAGTACCATGCCGCCAATCCTCTCCATCAGGATCCGCCGTCGGTATGACTACCTCGCCGCCTCCCGATATGAACTGGCCCGCGCTTGAGGCTTGGTGGAGCGGGATCGCCGAGCGCCTCCACGTAGCCGACCGGGCTCACGCCTTCTTTATGGAAATGAGGGCGGGCCAGGTGTTCGATCGGATTGGGCAGGCCGGCGGACAGGTCGACTACATCCTCTTTGTGCTCATGCGCTATTGGGTGCCGACAGTACTTCCTCCGCCTGGACGGGAACGACTCACCAAGAACGATCCCGACTATTGGCTGGAATCGGAACAGATTCTTAAAGCGGCAACTGCGCGCCTACGGGAACTCAAGCCGCTCATCGAATTGCTGACTACGCCGAATCCCCTTGCCGAGTCATCCTTAGGCGGAGGGCCGGCTTCTTCACCGGTCGCGGAAGTCGAATTGGGAAAGATGCTGGAAGTCATTGCCGAGGTGGCGGGGAGCTACGGCGGTCCGGACTATACCTCGGTCATCAAGCAATTCGATCCGGTTCCGCTGCGGCAGACTCAACCCTTCAAACATAACAAAAAACACAGCGCCGAACTCTGGGTGGTGTTTCTGTTGCGTGAACACTTTCGTAGTCTCGGCCTAGGCAAAGATCGCTACTGGCCGCTGATTGCACCGGTCTGTGCGGCGGCAGGCATTCTCCCGCCGAACGGCCCGGCCTATGCACCGGATGAACTCAAATCCTGGTGGCAGAAGAACTGGCCTCGTACCTATACGCAGATCGAGCAGAAGCAGGAAGCCCCTGACTCAGGCGGGGCCGTCTATGACCAAGACTTCGGATGGTTCCGGGCCTGGATCGGATGGCAACGGAGTCGGCAGACTGTGCCGGAATAAGCCACCGTAGGAAAATTAGGAGCAATCGCGAGACGTCCGCTTTTTACGTCGTACTGGTTGCAGTAGGTCTCGCAGGTTTGGTCGGTACTCGATCCCCATCCGGCAGACCGTCCTGAAGCAGCTGGATCATCGTCATCGCAAAGAGGATATAGACGGCGACTCCGACCCAGATCACGTAGGGCTGGACGCCTCCAGCCTCCTTCAATGCCTCGTCCTGCTTCACCGGATCGGTCCATGAGCTCTTCTTGATCTCGCCAATCTGTTCGCGGCAATGCCAGTAGTACACATAATTCGCGGTGGCTCCGGCCATGATGCTCCAGACGAGACCCACGGTGAGATCGCCGGTCAAGTAGGTCGAAATCATCGGACCGAGGGCGTAGACCAGTGCATAGACGTACATTTTTCGGTAGAGAAACCAGAGGAAGGAAATATAGAGAAAGGCCGGCCAATTCCACGTCAGGACGAATTTCGGTTCTTCTCCCAATCCGAATTTTTTAAAATGTTCTAGATAACGATCGGCGTGGGGACCGATGAATTGGCGCCAGAGACTTTCATCGGAATGGGTCAGAGGGGTGGCGATCGGCGGTTCTGGCTCGACGGTAAGAGTGTTTCCGCACTGGTAGCAGAATTTTGCGTCTTCCTGGTTCTGCTGTTGGCACTGAGAGCAGGATTTCATCCGACAGAGAGTATCACAATAAAGACACCACCTGGGTAAAGAAGCAATGTGGCTCTGTCTCACATCTTTTGCCGCTCCTTTCAAGTTGCTTCCATGGTCAAGGCTATGCTACCTTCCCTTACTTTACAAGGGGATACGTCTGTCATGCCAACAGAAGAGCTGAAGCAGGACGCCACACATTATTTGATGCACACTTATACACGTCAACCGCTCTCAATCGTGCGAGGGCGTGGGACGAAGGTGTACGACCTTGAGGGGCGAGAGTACATCGATTTCGTCGGCGGGATTGCGGTGAACATCCTGGGTCATGGTCACCCGGACTTGGTCCAGGCGATCCAGCGCCAAGCCGCGCAGCTGATCCATGCGTCGAACCTCTATTACACTGAGCCACAAGTGAAGCTGGCGCAGGTGCTGGTTGATCACTCGTTTGCCGACAAGGTGTTCTTCTGCAACAGCGGGGCAGAGGCGAATGAAGCAGCGATCAAGCTCGCCCGCCGCTATTCCCATGACAAGTATGGAGCCGGGCGGTTCGAGATCGTCACGATGAAGAACTCGTTTCATGGCCGGACGATGGCGACCTTGACGGCCACCGGCCAGGAAAAGGTGCAGAAAGGCTACGAGCCATTGCTCCCGGGCTTCAGCTATGTCGCCTTCAACAATTTGGAAGAGGTGGAGCAGGCGGTGACTGATAAGACCGCGGCGATTATGCTCGAGCCGATTCAGGGTGAGGGGGGCGTCTATGTCGCAGACCGCGAGTATTTAAAGCAGGTGAGGGATCTGTGCGCCAGAAAGGACGTGCTGTTGATTTTCGACGAAGTACAGACCGGAATGGGACGGACCGGGACGCTTTTTGCCTATGAGCAGTTGGGGGTGCAGCCGGACATTATGACTTTGGCAAAAGGGTTGGGTGGCGGCGTACCCATTGGAGCCTGTCTCGCGACGGATTCCGTTGCGAAGGCCTTTTCGCCCGGCAGTCATGCCTCGACATTCGGCGGCAATCCGCTCGCCTGTGCGGCGGGTCTCGCCGTCTGTCGCGTCCTGCTGGACGGCCGAGTGCTCGACCAGGCTCGCCGGATGGGAGAGTACCTTGCGAAGGGGTTATCGGATTGTAAGGAGCGACACCGGGTGGTGCGAGAGGTGCGGGGCCTCGGGCTCTTGCAGGGGGTCGAGCTCGATATGGATGGGAAAGTCGTCGTGAGCGAGTGTTTGGCTCGCGGCATTCTAATCAATGGGACCGGCGAGCACGTGCTCCGGTTCGTGCCGCCCTTAATCATCACCCATCTGGAAATCGATCGATTGCTCGATACGCTTGCTCAGATTTTCAGCAAACAGGCGGCGTAAGGCGTCATGCGCCGATTGGACAAGACAGGTATGACGACACGAGCGATAAGCATGCGGGCCGGCAAGAAGGACTTCTTGGATATTGCGGCCATCAGCAAGGCGGAGGTGGAGAGTTTGCTGACGTCCGCGGCCCTGTTGAAAGACAAGCAGCGACGCGGGATCCCTCATCCCCTGCTTCCCGGGAAGACGTTGGGGCTCCTGTTCCAGAAACCGTCGACGAGAACGAGGGTGTCGTTCGAGGCGGGCATGAATCAGTTGGGCGGCCACGCCCTGGTGTTGCCCATGGCGGACATCCAGCTCTCGCGCGGAGAAAGTGTCGCCGATACGGCGCGCGTGCTGTCGCGCTATCTCGACGCGATCGTCATCCGCACCTACGACCACTCGATCGTGGAGGAATGGGCGAGGGAAGCGACGATGCCAGTGATCAATGGGCTGACCGACCTGAGCCACCCTTGTCAGGCCCTCTCGGACCTCCTGACCATTCGAGAAAAGAAGGGCCGGCTGAAGGGGATCAAGATCGCCTATATCGGCGACGGCAACAATGTGGCGAATTCACTGATCGAGGCGGCGGCGAAGATGGGGATGATCATCACCCTTGGTTGTCCGGTGGGGTATCAGCCGGAGCAACATGTCGTAGATAGGGCTAGGGTGGAGGCCGCAAAAACCGGTGCGGTGATCGAGATCGGGCACGATCCCCATGTCGCGGCGAAGGAAGCGGACGTCGTCTATACCGACGTCTGGATCAGTATGGGACGCGAGCGGGAGCATGCGCGACGATTAAAAGTCTTGGCTCCTTATCAAGTGAACAGCCGCCTGTTGCATCGCGCCAAGCCAGATGCGATCGTCATGCATTGTTTGCCCGCCCACCGGGGAGAAGAAATCAGTGCCGAGGTGCTGGACGGTCCCCAGTCGGTCATTATCGACCAGGCGGAGAATCGGTTGCATATGCAGAAGGCCATCTTAACGAACCTATTAGGCAAGAGGAGTCGCACGAGACGATGAGTCGTGTCATTAAGAAAGTGGTGCTGGCCTACTCAGGCGGGCTTGATACCTCCGTGATCTTGAAGTGGCTCCAGGAGACCTACGACTGCGAGGTCATCGCGTTTTGCGCCGACTTGGGCCAGGGGGAAGATCTCAAGGCGGTCAAGGTCAAGGCGCATAAGCTCGGCGTGAAGCGCGTCTATATTGAGGATCTGCGGGAGGTCTTTGTCAAAGACTATGTATTCCCGATGTTGCGTGCCAATGCGGTGTACGAAGGCTCTTACCTGCTTGGCACGTCTATCGCCCGCCCGTTGATCGCCCGCAGGCAGATTGAAATCGCCAAGAAAGAAGGGGCTGAGGCCGTGTCGCATGGAGCGACGGGCAAGGGCAACGACCAGGTCCGTTTCGAGTTGACCTACATGGCGCTGGATCCCAAGATTAAAATCATCGCTCCCTGGCGCGATTGGGCCTTCCGCTCGCGTCGTGAATTGATCGATTATGCCGAGCAACATGGTATTCCCGTGACGGCGACGAAGGCGAAGCCCTACAGCATGGATCTGAACTTGTTTCACGTGAGTTACGAGGGCGGCATTCTCGAAGATCCCTGGAAGGCTCCGCCGGATGAAATTTTCCAAATGACGGTGTCGCCTGAGCGGGCACCCAACAAGCCGCGGGAAATCGAAATCGACTATGTCGGTGGCGATCCGGTGGCGGTCGACGGCAAGAAAATGAGTCCGGCCACGTTGTTGGCGCACCTCAACAAGTTGGGCGGCGCACATGGCATCGGCCGCGTCGACTTGGTCGAAAATCGGTACGTCGGCATGAAGTCGCGCGGAGTCTATGAAACACCGGGCGGAACGATCCTGCATGCCGCCCATCGGGGACTCGAGTCGCTCACGATGGACCGCGAGGTACTGCATCTTCGCGACAGTTTGATCTCACGCTATGCCGAGCTGGTCTATTACGGCTACTGGTTTAGCCCGGAACGAGAGGTGCTCCAGAAAACGATGGATGAGGCGCAGAAGGATGTTTCGGGGACCGTGCGGGTGAAGTTGTACAAGGGCAACTGTACGGTGGTCGGACGGAAGTCCAAGAACTCCCTCTATCGTCTCGACATTGCGACGTTTGAAGAAGACGACGTCTATCGGCAAAAGGATGCCGAAGGCTTTATCCGGTTGAACGCGCTCCGCCTGGCGATTCGAGCGCAACGGCGAAAGGCTTCTTTCTAAATGGGGCGACAGAGCGGACGTCCCCCGCGACGTCCAGCAGGCGAGAAGGCGTGGGGTGGACGGTTTCGGCACAAGACGAACCGTCTCGTTGAGGCGTTCACCGTTTCGGTGGCGGTCGATCGCCGGCTCTACGCCCATGACATTCAGGGCAGCATCGCCCATTGCAAGACCTTGGGGAAGGCGCGCGTCCTGACCGCCTCTGAAACCAAGACGATCGTGCGGGGGCTGGAATCGGTGAAGACGGAGCTGGATCGGGGCCGCTTTCGATTCAGGCCGCAGGATGAAGACATTCATATGGCGATTGAACGCCGGCTGACAGAATTGATCGGTCCGCTCGGCGGCAAGCTGCATACTGGCCGGAGCCGGAACGATCAGGTCGCGCTGGATATCCGCCTCTATTTGCGGGATCAACTCGGTCAGCTTGTGGCGCACCTGGAAAACTTTCAGCGGGTCTTGGTGGCGAAGGGGAAGGCGAATAGAACCGTTGCGATGCCGGGCTACACGCATTTGCAACGGGCGCAGCCGGTGTTGTTCGCACATCATCTCCTGGCTTATGTGGAAATGATCGAACGGGACAAGGGGCGTGTTCGCGATGCATCGGTGCGATTGAATGTCATGCCTCTGGGGTCCGGCGCGCTTGCGGGAACCAACTACCCGGTCGACCGCCGGTTCACTGCCGGGCTGCTGGGCTTTCCCACCGTGACGCAAAACAGTCTCGATGCCGTGTCTGATCGCGATTTCATGATCGAGGTGGCAGCGGCGCTGTCGATCACGATGATGCACCTGTCCCGACTCAGTGAAGAATTGATCATCTGGTCGTCCCAGGAGTTCCAATTCGTCGATCTTCCCGATGCCTTCTGTACCGGTAGCAGTATGATGCCGCAGAAGAAGAATCCCGATGTGCCGGAATTGGTGCGTGGCAAGACGGGGCGTGTGTACGGGCATTTAGTGAATCTATTGACGACCCTCAAGGCACTGCCCTTGAGTTATAATCGAGATCTCCAAGAGGATAAGCCGGCGATCTTCGACGCCCTCGATACTGTCGCTGCGTCGGTGGAGGTCTTGACGGAACTGATGCGCCGACTCACCGTGAACCGTGACGTCCTCAAACAGGCGGTTCAGGGTGGTGGTATGCTGGCCACGGAGGTGGCGGACTATCTCGTAACCAGAGGTGTGCCGTTTCGCGAAGCTCATGCGATCACGGGCCGACTGGTGCGGGCCGCATTGGATCAAGGCCGTGAACTCACGGACTTCTCGATCGAGGAGCTGCGGACATTTTCCGAGCGAATTGAAAAGGGGCTGTTCTTGCGGATGACGGTCACTGCCGCGATCGACCGGAAGTCTCAGATAGGCGGAACTGCCCGAACGAGAGTGGAGCAACGCATCAAAGAACTCGAGCGGATGTTCTCGTGAAAACTTCCATGCAGAGGGTCAGGTCTGTCCTGGTTGGTGTGATAACGGGAGTATTGGTCGGGTGCGGGGTGGTGGGGCCGCCGGTTCCTCCTGAAAATGTCGGCGTGAACCCGACCATTGAAAGGCAAAAGAAGGTAGAGGCGCTTGAGGAGAAACAGCGTGAGGCCGCAGCGGCAGCCGAATCCGCCGAGCCACTCCCGGACCCAATGCTACAGGGGCAGGACGTCAACCTTCCCCCGTTACGACCAGTGGGAACTCGCTAGTCATGAAGGAACCATCATCTGCCGGACCTGAATAGCCGGATAACCGGATAGAGGTGAGGAGGGTCGCTCATGGAACTTATTCAACCCACGCGGCACGGTCAGTCAGTGGAGCAGGCATCAACGGCCAAGCACGCACCTGGCAAGAGGCTGTTGCTCGTCGATCCCTATCCGCGCGATAACCCCTATCGATTGACCGCTTCGGAGCGGCGCGCGGTGTGGTTTCCCAAGTTGAGCTTGCCGACGATCGCGGCTTACACGCCGGAGAATTGGGACGTCGCTCTGGTCGATGAAGCAGTCCAGGACATCGATTTCGACTATCCCTGTGACATAGTCGGCCTGTCCATCATGACCTGCTATGCCCCTCGCGCCTATGAGATCGCAACGGAATTCCGCAAGCGTGGCAGGGCGATCGTCATGGGGGGCGTCCACCCCACGTACTGCCCCGACGAAGCTCTTCGGTATGCCGACGCGATCGTCTGTGGAGAAGCCGAAGATCTCTGGCCACAGCTGGTCGCGGACTATGAGGCGGGGAAGATGCAGCGTATGTATAAGATGACTTCATTCCCCTCACTGGAGCAGTACAAGAGCCCCCGCGTCGAATTGCTGAGCCCCGACTCGTACATGACGAGACAGTGCAGTTTCACGACCAGAGGGTGCCATTTCGACTGCGAGTTCTGTAGCGTGTCTCCGTTTAATGGAAAGACCACGCGGCGTCGGCCGGTGCAGGAAGTCGTCACGGAACTTCGGAATGTCCAGCGATGGATTCGCAGTGAGTTGGTCGAGCGTTTGCGGGACGAGCCTCTGTGGAACGCCTTCGTCACCGCGCTCCGGATTCGGGTGGGAATCGAGGACGGCAGCATCATTGCGTTCGTCGATGACTTGCACAACAGCAACCGTGCCTATTGTCGTGAGCTCTGGGCCGCGCTGAAGCCGCTCAAGATCAAGTGGGGCTGCCAGTCCACGCTGTTTCTGGCTGATGACGAGGAAATGGTCAAGCTCGCGGCCGAGAGCGGTTGCGTGTCGGTCTTCGTTGGGATGGAATCACTCGATGAAGACTCTCTCGAAGAAACGAACAAGCCATTTAACCGAGTCCAGAAGTTCTCCCAGGAGATCAAGATGTTCCACGATTATGGGATCATGGTGAATCCCGGAATCGTATTCGGATTCGACAGTGACGATGAGTCCGTGTTCGAACGGGCCGTTGACTTCTTAACGAAGACCCAAGTGGAGTTGGCCTACTTCAACGTGCTGACGCCCCTTCCTGGTACGGCGCTGTTCGACCGCTACGACAAGGCCGGTCGTATCTTTGACAAGGATTGGGCGAAGTACGACGGCAAGCATGTGGTGTTTCAGCCGAGCCGGATGACGCCCGAGCAGCTACAAGCAGGCTTCCACTGGGCCAACCACCAATTCTATTCGCTCCCCTCGATCTGGAAACGGCTGTCGGGCACGAGTCAGCGGCTTATTCCGCGATGGGAGATGAATCGAGAGTTTCGGAAGTTGGTCAAGAGATCCTGCCCCAAAGGGTCCCTGTCGCCGTTGGCGGGGGTGTTGAAGAATCTCCAAGCGAAGCTCCCGGTGTTGGACAAGGAGCAATTGATTCCAAGCGCGCTGCATGCACTGAAACAGCGCTTCGATCCGAACGCGCTTTCGGCACAAAACCTGGTGCTCAACATCAAGGCCAAGCGGCACGATAAGTTTGCTGCTCTGTTCGTGGATCTCGAGGGTACCCTTGATAAGTTGAATGCCCAGGAACTCATCAAGCGGATCAAGGAGGCCGCTGACCAGGCACGCATGGACATTATCATCAACTTCGAGCACCTCAAGCTGGCAACGCCCGATGCTCTCAAGGCGTTGCTGGATTCAGACGCGATGAAGGTCGCGATTCCGCACGTGAAGGTCCGCTATCGCAAGTTTAAGGATGCGTTCGAAGCCTCTTTGCAGGGATTGTCGCTCGCAGGCCTCGAGCTTCTGAATGAGGATTTGCAGGATGCATAATTTCGAGTATCGACAGGGCGAGCTCTATTGTGAACAGGTGCCGGTCAGCCGGATTGCGAAAGAGGTTGGCACGCCCTGCTATATCTACAGCTACGCGACCCTTGTCCGTCACTTTCGGGCGTATGATGGGGCCTTCAAGAGCCTGCCCCATGTGATCGCGTTCGCCATGAAGGCGAACTCCAATATCGCGATCCTCCGTCTCATGGCGAAGGAGGGGAGCGGGGTGGATATCGTGTCCGGCGGGGAACTCTTTCGGGCGCTCAAGGCGGGCGTTCCTCCCTCAAAGATCGTATTCGCGGGCGTCGGCAAGAACGCCGAGGAGATTCGCGAGGCCTTGAAGGCCGACATCCTCATGTTCAACGTCGAATCTTCGGCTGAGCTGCAGGCGATTAATGCGGTGGCGGCTTCCGTCGGGACCAAGGCGAGAGTCGCCCTACGCATCAATCCCGACATCGATCCCAAAACGCACCCCTACATTTCGACCGGTCTCAAGAAGAGCAAGTTCGGGATCGCCGCTGATCGGGCGCTCGAAGAATTCGCGCTGGCTTCTTCGCTTGCCAACATCGATGTCGTCGGGGTGCATAAGCATATCGGGTCGCAGTTGACGGAAGTCACGCCGTTCGTCGAGGCCGTGAAGAAGGTGGTAAAGCTGGTCGAAGCCTTGAAGGCCCAGGGCGTCAACATCAGGTACGTCAATATCGGCGGTGGTCTTGGCATTACCTACTCGGACGAAATGCCACCGCTGCCGCAGGACCTCGCGGATGCCGTGTCGCCGCTCCTGAAGAATTTGAATGTGACCCTCATCATGGAGCCGGGCCGCGTCATCGTCGGCAACGCCGGCATTCTGGTGACGAAGGTGTTGTATCGGAAGGACGGCGAAGCGAAACGGTTTATTATCGTCGATGCGGCGATGAATGACCTGATCAGACCGAGCCTCTACGGGGCCTATCACGAGATTCGTCCCTTGTCCGAGGCGGTGTTGCAGCGGCCCAAGCATAATGTGGATGTTGTCGGCCCGGTCTGCGAGTCTGGCGATTTTCTGGCCAAGGACCGGTCACTGCCGGAGGTCAATCCGGGCGACATGCTGGCGGTGATGAGTGCGGGAGCCTATGGATTCGTGATGGCCTCCAATTACAATTCGCGGCCTCGGGTACCCGAAGTCTTGATCAAAGACGGGGAGATCCACGTCATCAAGACCAGGGAAACCTACGACGATTTGGTGAAGGGCGAAACGATTCCGGCATTTCTCGACTGAGGAGCGGGCGCGACAGGCGCGTCGGCGGCGAAGGAGTCAGCATGTTTACAGGTGCATTGATTGCCATCGTGACTCCATTCAGGAATGGCAAGGTTGACGAACGGGCCCTCGGCGACCTTATCGAATGGCAAATTGCCAACGGGACGAATGGGATTGTGCCTTGCGGCACCACCGGCGAATCCGCCACCCTCTCGCACCAGGAGCATCACCGCGTGGTCGAATTCACCGTCGAGGTGGTCAAACGACGCGTCCCTGTGATTGCCGGGACCGGCTCCAATAGCACGGAAGAGGCGGTGTCCCTCACGAAACATGCCAAGCAGGCAGGGGCCGATGGGGCGCTGCTGATCACGCCCTATTACAACAAGCCGACGCAAGAGGGGCTGTACAGACATTACAAAGTCATCGCGGAGTCCGTGGATCTTCCGCAGATCCTGTACAACATTCCCGGACGGACCGGCGTGAACATGTTGCCATCCACTGTCGCAAGGCTTTGCGGGTTACAGAGCATTGTCGGGATCAAAGAGGGGAGCGGGTCAGTTCAACAGGCCTCCGATATTGCGAATACGTGCGGCGATTGGATGACGGTCCTTGCCGGAGATGATGCCCTGACGTTGCCCATCCTGGCAGTCGGAGGAAAAGGTGTCATTAGCGTGGCGTCGAACGTCGTCCCATCCGAGATGGCTCAATTGGTCAAGGCCTTTTTGAGCGGGCGCATCGAAGAGGCGCGTCGGATTCACTTCGCATTGTCGCCGCTCTTCACCGCGCTCTTTTACGAGACCAATCCGATTCCGGTGAAAACCGCGCTAGGCATGATGGGAAAAATCGATCCGGAGTTGCGGCTGCCGCTCTGTGCCATGGCGACCGAGACGAAGGACCAGCTCACGCGGGTCTTAAAGGACGCAGGCCTCATATAGTCAGGATGGACCTGGCTCGAGTACTCATTCTATGATCAACGTCGTTGTCGCAGGGGCTGCCGGTCGCATGGGCTGTCGGCTGGTTGCGCTTATTAAAGATTCTCCCGCCCTGACGCTTGCCGGTGCGATCGAAGGGAAGGGGCATCACGCTGTGGGCGACGATGCAGGGGAGACGGCGGGCTGTGGCCGTGCGGGTATTCCGATTACCGACGATCTAGGGGCGCTCCTTTTCCGAGGCGAAGTGGTCGTCGATTTCTCCGCTCCTGAAGCGACCCTGCATCACTTACGCACGGTGGCGCAGCACAAGCGAGCCATGGTGATCGGCACGACGGGGTTTTCCGGTCCCCAGCTCGAAGAGCTGAAATCGCTTGCGCGCCAAGTTCCCTGCGTGTTGTCTCCCAACATGAGCGTGGGCGTCAATCTAATCTACAAGGTCATCAGCGAGATGGCGAAAACGCTGGGAGACGAATACGACATTGAGGTGATTGAAGCCCATCATCGTTTGAAAAAAGATGCGCCGAGCGGGACGGCGCTCAAGATTGCGGAAGTCTTGGCGAAAGCTGTGAACCGCGATCTGGATCAGGTCAGCGTCTATGCCAGGAAAGGTCTCATCGGGGAACGGAAGAAAGGTGAGATCGGGATTCAAACAATCCGTGCCGGTGACATTGTCGGCGACCACACGATTCTCTTTGGCGGAATGGGTGAGCGCATTGAAGTGACGCATCGAGCGAGTAGCCGGGATACCTTCGCGGGAGGCGCCTTGCGTGCCGCTCGGTGGGTTGTTCGGCAGCCGCCTGGCCTGTACGACATGATGGATGTGCTGAGTCTCCGATAGTTCCCCCTCTCTGTTCCGGCTCCCCACGTCGCGAATCTGACCAGCAAGCATCGGCTGTCGTGATGGACCCTCAGCTGAAGCGCCGTCGGGTTCACATCAACCAAGAAGTGTGAGAGAGGAGGGCTCGACTATCGTGTGGCGCGGGAGGGGGCGCATTGAGGTTCCATACCATGCGCAGGCGATGGCCTGGTATTTTGATGTCGTGCCGATCATGCGATAGCGGAATGGACTGTAGAGCAGGGAGATCTCTGGGACTCGCGTGAGCCGGGGAACATATGACGAATTACCGACAGACTTCCTCAAGGTCTCGCTTGGTTACGAGGTTGAGAGCAGTGGTGCTTGGTTTGGCCATTGCCGCAGACAGACAGGCATAAATTTCCCGGGCGGAGTCCATCCAATCAGCATTGGGCGGACACCCTCGGAAGGCGGCTTCAGCTGCCTTATGCCCGTCGTACGTGAGCGGTTTCGGTTCTGTCATAGCGCGGGTTAATGTCTCGCGGTAATAGGCCGAGGTTCTTGGTCCGCTGATTTCCTGCGACCACAGTTCAAACATGCAAACACTGTGATCGCAAGCCCTGCGTTCAGATCCACTGCCCGTTCCGGTAACATCGCCCCGCGGCATTTATCGCAAGTCGTCATACGGATAAAGATACCACGTTAAAAAATGGAAGCATATCCATCTGAAGTACTGGCCTTCTGGGGAAATAGACCTTCCCCCTGCCTGCTAGGATAGGCCATTTGAGCAGAGAGTGGTGGAGGAGAACCTCTTGGTTAATCAGCCGGAGCAGGCTCTGGAGTCCTTGACACCGGGGAAGCGGTTTCATAGGATTGTGGCGTCAATGAGAGGCACCTACTATGTATAGAATTATTCTCATTTTTTCGCTCTTTGTCGTGCTCTACTTCCTCCTCCGGCGGGCTATACGAGAATTCAAGGGCCAGGGTGAGCCGGACCGTCTTCCTCCTGGTAAGAATCACATGGTCCAAGATCCTGTCTGCCGGGTGTTCGTTCCAAGAGGAGCGGCGGTAACGGAAGATATTGGAGGCCAGACCTATTATTTCTGCAGTCGATCGTGCGCACATAAATTCCAGCAGCAGCTCGCTGGTTAACAGCCCGAGTAACTATAATCGGAGAGTTTCTCTTCTTTGTCGAAGGTGAGGGTGATCTGGCATTGATTGGGGGAGAAGTTAAAGAGAACTGGGCCGGATTTACCTCCGGCGATTCGATAGTAGGTCCACTTTTCCTTGCCAAACCATCCGGGGGATTTCCCGTCAGGGGTGCCCCAGTTCTTCTCGAACCAGGCCTTGTCTTTGCCTTGGAGTTCGGCTGGTTTCAAAGAAGCCTCCAGGTAGGGGTTGCTTCCTCCGCAGGCGCTCAGGAGGAGGCAGCAGAGGAGGACCCACGAAGATCGTTGCATAATAAGATGTCTCCCTAAAACTGTGTCAACCCACAATGGGGCTGACGCATCGCGCACCATTCCGTTGACGCAGTGATTCTAACCGCCGTCTGGAGGCCTGTCAAACCGCTTTCGTGAAGAATTCGTTGTGTCGCAGGAGGTTTCTTCCCTAGAATACTTTCACTCGTGATGAACTCGGCCGATGTCGCCGGAACATGAAAGGATACGACCATGAAATTCTATCTTGATACCGCAAGCGTGAAAGAAATTCAGGAAGCCGCTAGTCTCGGTCTCTTGGACGGCGTCACGACGAATCCCTCGCTCGTGGCGAAAGAAGGCCGCGTGTTCCGTGAGGTCCTTGTCGAAATTTGCAACATCGTAGATGGGCCGGTCAGCGCTGAGGTCATTAGTCTCGAAGCCGATGCCATGGTGAAAGAAGGGAAGGAACTCGCGAAGATCCATAAGAATATCGTGGTAAAGGTGCCATTGATTGCGGAGGGGTTGAAGGCCACCAAGAGGTTGACTGCCGAGGGCATCAAGGTGAATGTCACATTGTGCTTTTCTCCAACCCAGGCGCTCCTCGCAGCAAAAGCCGGTGCCTGGTGCGTCTCACCCTTCATCGGTCGGCTTGACGACATCAGTTCAAACGGGATGGAACTGATCCGCCAGATCCTGACCATCTACCGCAATTACGACTTTAAAACCCAGGTGCTGGTGGCCAGTGTGCGCCATCCTCAACACGTAGTCGAGGCTGCGCTGGCTGGCGGGCACATCTGTACGATGCCCTTCTCGATTTTTCAGCAGATGGTGAAACATCCGCTGACGGATAACGGACTGAAGAAGTTCCTGGCGGACTGGGAAGCACAAGCCAAGAAGTAAGGCCTATTGGTTGGTTTGTGTGCGCTCCGAATCGGCAAGTCGTTGTCGAGCGGTTGCAAAGATATGGTGAAACATCGGCCTGGTCAGTTTTCCGGTGAAGGTATTTTGTTGGCTTGGATGGTATGAGCCGATCAGTGTAATGCCCCACGGAAGGACCTGTACGATTCCATGGGAAAATTTCGGGAGCGGTGAGGGGAGTTGCATCCCTTTATCACGACAGGCTCTCAAATAGTGATCGAACGCGATCTTGCCCAGCGCCACAACCACTCGGATCTTCCGTAACAGCCGGAGTTCCTCCTGGAGATAGGGGCTGCAGGCCTTGAATTCTTCAGGGGTCGGTTTATTGTCCGGCGGAGCGCAACGGACGGTGGCGCCGATGTAACAATCTGATAACTTCAGCCCGTCATCTCGGTGGTGAGAGCCGGCTTGATTGGCGAAGCCGAATCGATGCAAGGCGTCATACAACCAGTCCCCGCTCCGATCGCCTGTAAAAACCCGTCCGGTGCGGTTGCCGCCGTGCGCGGCCGGCGCGAGGCCGAGTACATAGAGGCGCGCGTGCGAGTCCCCGAATCCAGGAAGCGGACGCCCCCAGTAGGTCCAGTCCTCAAACTGTTTCCGTTTCTCTGCGGCGATCGCCTCCCGATAGGCGACGAGCCGTGGACAGGTGGTGCAGTGTGTGATGCGATCGTTGAGGAGGGTCAGTGCACGCATAGACCCAGGCAGTCTAACACGAATCCGAAAGTCGATCATGCTTGCCGGTCCCTAGCCATGCTGTTAGCATGAGCACTCGACCGCAGATCGTTCACCGCATGTAGGAGGCAGGACTGGCATGACGAAGTGGCTTCGACGAGCACTCGTGCTCAGCGGGTTGTGGATGGTGGTCACGCTCCCGATTGCAACAGGAGCACAGCCGCAACCTGAACATCCCGAGGCGAAGGAGAGTATGCCTCGATCTGGAGCGAATGGAGAACCAGAGCGTGAGCTGGTCCCGCTCGATCCCCTCGAGAATCCTAACGAGCCAGAGGATCGCCTTGTCATTCTTCCGGAAATCAAACGGGAGGGGGAGCGCTACTTCCTCAGCTCATTCAAGCTACCTGACAAGCTGACCTTTGCCGGACAACCGGTCCCGCTCGATAACTGGCAGGTGCGTGAACGCATCGAATACGAGTTCTATCAGTTCTTAGAAGATCAGGGCGAAAGTATCATCCTCGCCAAACGCACCGGACGCTGTTTCCCTCCCGCCGAAAAACAGCTGGCCGATGCCGGGTTGCCGGACGACCTCAAGTACATGTTGCTGGTGGAAAGCAAGTGCGTGGCCGCCGCCTATTCAAAGGCGAAAGCGTCGGGGCCGTGGCAATTCATGCCTTCCACCGGGCGACGCTATCGTCTCAAGAGCGACACGGTCCGTGACGATCGTCGCAATTTAGAAATGTCGACGGAAGCAGCGGTCAAGTATTTGCGCTATCTCAAGGATTTCCAGCAAAACGATTGGTTCATGGCCATGGCCTCGTACAATGCCGGCGAAGAACGGGTTCGTCGGTTACTGAAGGAGCAGAATATTACCGACTATTGGAAGATGCACGGGCCGCGGGAAACGATGCGCTATGTTCCGAGAATCATCGCCGCCAAGGAAATCTATTCGCAACCGGAAAAGTACTTGGGTCTGAGCAAGAAAGACCTGTATATGCCGATGGAAACCGAAACGGTCACCGTCAACGTGAAAGATTCTCAACGAGCACTCACCTCGATTGCCGAGGAGTATGGGACCTACTTCTTGGAACTCAAGATGCTGAATCCTGAATTCAAGAAAGATGTGCTCCCACGCGGGACCTATCAGATGAGAGTCCCGCGGCAGACTTGTCCTACCCGTTGCTTCAAGCAGGACAAGACTCCTTAGAAGCCTCTTGAAAAAGTCCGCCAGCGGCGTTCTCGCTTAGCTGAGAGGCTCAACGTACCGAAGCGTATGCCTCGCCTTTTCGCTCGCTGCGGCCTTGCTGGACGGCCTTTTTGAACAGCCGTCTGGCGCTGCTGGATCCGTCCCTGACTTACTCTAGGCCTGCAGTCCCCAGGGGCTTATAATATTTTCTTCTTAATGCCCTGCTAGTCCATGGCCAATGTGATGCAGATTCCTTCCTCTCCTATCCGACCCCTTCTGAAGAAGCTACTCGTTCAAGGATTGGCCGCGGTCGACGCCCGCACGGCGGTCGGTCGCGTCATTTCCAGAAACGGCGAGGAGTTGATCATCGGCCGGCGTCGATATGACCTGCGTAGTTATGAGCGCGTGGTCGTGGTCGGGGCCGGGAAGGCGACGGCCCCGATGGCCCGGGCGGTAGAGCAGCGGCTGGGGCGTCGGATGCAGAGCGGGTTCGTCGTGGTAAAGCACGGCCATGTTGTGCCGACGAGACGGATCGTCGTGGCGGAAGCCGGTCACCCGGTTCCCGATCGGTCCGGTCAGCGGGCGGCCGCCAGGCTCTGTGCCATGGCGGCAGAACTCGATCGGCACGATCTCTTGATCGTGCTCCTATCGGGCGGTGCCTCTAGTTTACTGCCGGCTCCTGTCGAAGGGATCACGTTAGCCGACAAACAGCGGACCACACAGGAACTCCTGCGATGCGGCGCGAGTATCCGAGAAATCAATACTGTCCGGAAACATCTTTCGCGAATCAAAGGCGGCCGTCTTGCCGAGTTAACCGAGGCCACCGTTGTGACGCTTATCCTGTCCGATGTGCTGGGTGACGACCTCAGCGCCATTGCTTCAGGACCGACAGTCCCAGATCCTACGACCTATCAAGACGCTGTTGCGATTCTGAAACGCTATCGCATCTGGCAGGTGGTCCCTCGACGAGTGCGTCAGCATCTCGATCGTGGATGTCAGGGACTCACGAGTGAAACTCCGAAGCCCGGCTCTTCCCTATTCCGTCGGGTCCGTCAGCACATCGTCGGGAACAATGCAATGGCCGTCACGGCTGTGACCCGCGCAGCCAGAGAGGCAGGGCTTCGAACCCTCGTGCATACGCCGGCCTTAACCGGAGAGGCCCGTGAGGAGGGGAAGCGGTTTGGCGCCCTGGCGAGGAATATTGTGCGTGAAGGGAAGCCGCTACAGAGGCCCTGTTGTGTGGTGGCCGGTGGGGAAACCACCGTGACCGTCACCGGAAAGGGAACAGGGGGGCGCGCGCAGGAATTCGCCGCAGCCGCCGCTCTGGAAATCGCCGGTCTGGCCAGGGTATGGGTGGTGGCGATCGGCACCGATGGCACGGACGGGCCCACTGACGCGGCTGGCGCCGTTATCGATGGTAATACCGTGGCGCGTGCGCAGCGTCTCTCGGTAGATCTCAAGGGCGCGTTGAAGCGCCACAACACCTATCCCGCATTGAAGAGGCTCCATCAACTCATCCTCACCGGTCCCACCGGCACGAACGTGAACGACCTTTACCTCCTCCTCGTGCTGTAGGTAGTATCCATTTCAATGGATCGCCCTCTCCTGCTTCCTTTGGCCGCCTGCACCCAACCGTCTCTTGTTGGGGGGAAAGCCGTTGGTTTAGCGCGTCTGCTCGCAGGAGGATTCCCCGTTCCCTCCGGATTCTGCGTGACGACGGAGGCCTATGATCACGCGCTTCGTGCGCCGGGTTTTTCTCCAGCGGGACAGTGGCAGGCAGCCCTGCATTCCTCGGGGGTCGAACGCCAACGGATACTCTCCCGCTGTCGCACCATCATTCGGAACCGCGACACCGCTGAACTGACGGCTCAGATCATCGAACAGGTGCGACGTCTGGACCTGCCGTTGGCCGGGCTGTGGGCTGTGAGGTCGTCGGCGACGAACGAGGATGGAGTTCGTGCGAGCTTTGCCGGAGTTTACCGCACGCGCCTCGGGATCCCTCTGGAGGAGATGGCCTCGGCGGTGAAGGATCTCTGGCTATCGATCTGGGATGAGCGGGTTCTGAATTATTATGCGACGGCGGGATTGAGCGGAGCGCCTCCCGCCATGGCTGTCGTGATTCAACCACTGGTAGAGGCGCAAGCGGCAGGTGTGGTCTATTCCATCCATCCCCTCACAGGACGAGCGACTCAGGTGGTGATCAATGCAGTTGCGGGGATTGCGGCATCCCTCGTGGATGGGAGTGCGACGCCGGACCAGTATGTGGTTGAGATGGCCGAGAACAGTCAGACCCTGCGGATTCGCGAAAGGACGATCACCAGGCAGACTCAGGCCTTGCGGGTGACAGGCCAAGGTCTTCGAGAAGTGCCGCGGCCGGTTGATGCAGTTGGCCGCGCCACGTTGGCGGACGGCCAACTGTTTGATCTGGCCCGTACAGCCAAGCAGATTGAAAAGACATTCGGTCATCCAGTGGATCTCGAATGGCTCTACGATGAGCGTGGCCTGTGGTTGCTCCAAGCGCGCCCCATCTCGGGTCTGAGACGATCACGGCATCTGACCAATGATGATTCTGAATGGTCGCGTGCCAACTTTAAAGAAACGCTGCCGGAACTGCCGAGTCCCCTCGGGCTGTCGTTTCTCGAACTGTTCATGGAGCGGTACATTATTTCACCCTATCGGCGCCTGGGCTGTAAAGTTCCTGAGGGGATCTCGTCGGTCCGCACCTTCGAAGGACGTCCCTACATCAATATGACGCTGTTTCATTCCCTCATCGCACAACTGCGGGGAGATCCCTCCTTGATGGCGGAACAGATGGGAGGGGAAAGCCTCACGAGGGTGCCGGATGTCCACCCGATCGGGTTGGTCGCGTTCGCCCGTGCCGGTGTTGTGATGATGGCCGAGATGAGAAAGGCGGTGCGCCATGGGCCGGCCTGGTTCGCAGCCATGAAAGTGATGGCGGCTGAACATCGCGCCGATCGGCTCACGACTGTCTCCGGTGAAGACATCGCCCTGCGCCTTGATGCTATGGGGCAATGGCTCGATGAGCACGAATTGACGTTTGCCATTGCGGGAGGGGTGTCGCAGAGCTTGCAAGCGTTAGGCGGCTTTCTGCCTCGCTGGCTCGGAGAAGACTGGAGAGCCTTGCTGAACGGGGCGCTGCAGGGTCAGGCGGCGGTGATCAGCGCGCAACAGATTGTCCGGTTGGCGGAATTAGCGGACATGGTTCGACGGGACCCGTCTGTGACGTCGTGGTTCACCTCAGAGGGGTGGGATCCGGTCGAGGTTGGTCGCCAGCTCGAGGGGACTGACTTTCTCCGTGCCTTCAACCGGTATCTCGAAGACTATGGCCATCGCGGGGTCGGTGAGTCGGACGTCATGTCGCCCCGGTTTGCTGATCAACCAGAGCTGCTGCTTGCGGTATTGCGAACAGAGATTCTGGCTCCAGCCAGTGCCACCCAGGTTGACATTCTTCAGCGCCAAACAATGGTACGGGAACGGGCGCTTAAAGAGATTCGCGCCAGGTTCGGATGGCGATTGCATCGGTGGTCCATCTTTTCCTGGTGGTATCGGCGGCTCTGCCGGTTCTTCGCCCTGCGAGAGGCGAACCGACACCATCTGATGTACTATTCGGCGGCGACGCGGAGTCTGCTGCTTCGCCTGGGCGAGTGGCTGGTCGAACGGGGGACCCTCTCGTCGCGGGAGGATATTTTTTACCTCACGATTCAAGAACGTTCCGCGTTGCTGGCCGGAGGATCAAGTGATTGGCGTGGAGTAATTCGGGCTCGCCGGGCCGATCGAGACCGTTACGCCACGATCAGCGTCCCGGATACGATTCGGGATTGGGAGGAGATGATCCTCGGCAGGGACGGCCCCTCCCCTGTGGCTTCGGAGAGGATCCTGCACGGTATACCAATCAGTGGGGGGAAGGTCGTGGGACCGGTTCGCCTCGTCCGATCAATGGAGGATTGGAGCCGAGTCGGTCGAGGTGACATTCTTGTGGTCCCGGTCATCGACCCCGGGATGGCACCGTTGTTCGGCGTGGCAGCGGGGCTGATCGCCGAGATGGGCGGGACACTGTCACACGGGGCCATCATTGCCCGTGAGTACGGATTGCCGGCGGTCGCGAATGTGCCTGGCATTACCACCAGCCTAAAGGAAGGCGATCGAATCAGCCTGGATGCGGAGCGAGGAGACATTATCATCCAAGAGCAGGCCGGAGACTAATGTGCGATGTTACCAATCTATGATGCATTCTTGTAGAGCTGGAGGATCCTGTAGTCTTGTGGTCTTGACCTTTTACGGGAGTTTACGTATTTTGTACGATTATTCTTTCCTCATCGCATCACCCAACAGCCTGTTCGAATATGTGTCGGCGGTAATGACGTGGACGGTCACCCATGATTGATGGCACGGTCTTTGGTGTGGGGGTTCTTGTCGGAGGTCTCCTCGGCGCGCTGATCGTCGGGTTCTGGATTGCGGCCCGCGTACGCGCGAACTTGCAAGCACAACTGCTGACTACCAGTGAGCGGGCGCAGCGGGCAGAATCGCTGGCAGACGAATTGCGTCGGCAAGCACTCCAAGATCGCCTCGACCTCGATCGGCTCAGGCAGGATCTCTCGGAGGCCTCCAGGGCCCGTGCGGTGGCGGAGACCAGGGCTGCAGAGGCCGCGCTCCATCTCAACGAACAAATGACTCTGCTGGGCCAGGCCCGACAGGAGTTGGCCGAGACCTTCCAAGCCCTCTCCGGCGAAGCCCTCAAACAGAACAACGAAGCCTTTCTTAACCTCGCACGCAGCTCATTCGAAACGCTCCAATCCGAGGCCAAGGGCGATCTCGCCCAGCGTCAACAGGCGATCGATAGTCTGGTCAAACCCCTCCAAGACTCGCTGCATCGATACGACGACCAACTCCGCCAGCTGGAGCAATCGCGGCAAGCGGCTTATGGAGGCCTCGATCAGCATCTCAAGCTCCTGGCCGAGTCGCAGCAGCGGTTGCAGTCTGAGACCGGCAACCTCGTGAAGGCGCTACGCGCGCCGGCCGTCCGCGGCCAATGGGGTGAGATCACGCTCAAGCGCGTGGCCGAGTTGGCTGGCATGGTGGCGCATTGCGATTTTTTCGAGCAGGAGTCCATCACGGTCGACGGCGGCCGGCTCCGTCCTGACATGGTGGTCCAGTTGCCTGGTGGGCGGCAGATCATCGTGGATGCCAAGACCGTTTTGGCAGGCTATCTGGACGCGCATGAAGCCTCGACCGAAGAGCAGCGAATCGAAGGGCTGCGCCGTCATGCCGCCCAAGTCCGGTCGCGCATGGATGAGTTGAGCTTGAAAGCCTATTGGAATCAGTTCGCGCAGGCGCCGGAGTTTGTCGTGCTGTTCTTGCCGGGTGAACAGTTTCTTGGGGCCGCACTCGAGCATGATCCACGACTCATTGAGGATGGGTTTCTTCGCAGCGTCGTACTTGCCACCCCAACGACGCTCATGGCGCTCCTACGAGCGGTCGCCTATGGGTGGCGGCAAGAGCAATTGACCGAGCATGCCGAGGAGGCCGGGCGGTTAGGGAAGGATCTCTACGAACGGATGGCCGTGTTGACGGAGCATTTGAACGACGTCGGGCAGGCGCTCGGGAAGAGCGTTCTGGCGTACAATAAGGCGGTCGGGTCGCTCGAAACCAGAATCTTGCCGGCGGCCCGTCGGTTCAAAGAGCTCGGCGTCTCGTCGGAGAAAGAGATCCCCATGTTGGATCCCGTGGAACTCGTTTCTCGCAAGGCGTTACCCTATGACAGCGAATAAGGAGCCCCTGATGGCAGACGAGCAGGCGATGGTAGAAGCCTTTCACCGGACCTTCGATATCGTCGTCAATCCAGTCCCGACGGTCGTCGACGGGCGGACGCGCGAACTACGTGTAAGACTCATTCAGGAAGAATTCGATGAGTTGAAAGAGGCCCTCGCGACGGAAGATCTTTCATCCATTGCCAAGGAGATGGCCGACCTCCTTTATGTCGTCTATGGCACTGCGGTGTCCTATGGTATCGACATGGATCCGGTTTTTCGAGAAGTTCATCGGTCCAACATGAGCAAGGTTGGTGGTTACAAGCGAGAAGATGGGAAATGGGTGAGGCCGGCCACGTACTCGCCGGCGCGCATCGAACCGATTCTAGCGGAGCAGGGGCCGGCGCAGTCCGTGGTCCGTTCCAGCTCATGAGGGAGCTACACTGTCCAATTTGCGGGTCTCCTTTCGTCCGCGTGACCTACCAGGAGGGCAGGGTCGAGCGCCTGTTGAGCCGCGTCAATGTGTTTCCGTTTCGATGCCAGCTCTGCACGAATCGCTTTCGTGCGTTCTATTCCGGTGCGCGCCACAATACGCAGGCGTTTGACCGGCGTCAGTACACACGCCTTACGGCCTCCATCGAGGCCCAGGTTCTCGACTATAAGCAGCTGCCATTGACCAACCAAATCACTGATATCTCGATGGATGGCTGCACTCTGCAGACGACCGGGCTTTCGAAGGGGGCCTTTGTCGAATTGGTCTTGAAACCAACCGTGGAGGAGGAAGCGATTCGCATTGAAACGGCGATGGTATGTTCCGTTCGCCCGTCATCGATGGGGCTCCGCTTTCTGGAGGTTCTACCGGAACATCAACGCCGCCTGGGGCAAGTCATCCTCGGGCTCTTGGTCAACCAAAGTTCCTATCTCGGCTCTCACGGGTGACCGGGGCGACTCGCGCGCTGCCTCCGATCCGGCCCCGCCACGACCACATTGTCGATGAGGCGAACGGCGCCGATTCTAATAGCGCCGAGCAAGAGGGCGCGGCGTTTGACGTGCTCGAGCGGTTCCAGGCTTGCCGGCTCGCACAGGGTGAGGTACTCGATGCGAGCCGTTGGTTCTTGTTCGACCGTCTGCCGCATGACGCGCTCAACTGTCGAGGCAGTCCCTCTTCCTGCTTCGATGGCCTGGCGACCGGCCTGGAGGGCGCGATAGAGGATGGTGGCGGCCCGGCGGTCTTCAGTAGAGAGATAGCGGTTACGAGAACTCATCGCGAGCCCGTCCTGTTCCCGTACCGTGGGCCGGACATTGATGGTCACGCCAAGATTCAGATCGGCGACGAGCCGCTTCACCAGCGCTGTCTGTTGGTAATCCTTCTGGCCAAACAAGGCGAGATCGGGTTGTACGATTCCGAAGAGTTTCGTCACCACTGTGGCGACGCCGGAGAAGTGATGGGGCCGGGCCTCTCCTTCCCACCGGCGCGCGAGCGCCGGCACCGTCACGGTCGTTTGGAAGCCCTCGGGATACATGGCCTCGGCCGTAGGTTCAAAACAGACGTCCACCCCTTCTTCGCGGCAGAGTGCACGATCGCGGGCAATCGGACGGGGATATCTGGTTAAGTCTTCAGTCTGGCTGAACTGTGTCGGGTTCACGAAAATACTCACGACGAGCGCATCACATCGTAGTCGTGCGGCTCGAATGAGGGAGCGGTGGCCGTCATGCAGCGCACCCATCGTGGGGACGAACCCGATGGTCACACCTTCCCGGCGTAATCGTTCGCTCCATGCAGTCATGGATCGTGGCGTGCGAATAATCTTCATGAGCCTGGGGGAGGGATACAAGCAGGGCGAGATCCATATCGGGTCGAGGGCTGGGGAAACAGAAGACGGACCTCAGGCTGATTCCCGACCCCGGCGAGCAACTGGCTGATTGTGCGTTGCAGTGATGGATGCAAGAACAGCGGATCGAGTTCGCTCAATGGCATGAGGACGAACCGGCGTTGGTGCATGCGAGGATGCGGCACTACGAGATCCGGTTCGTTGATGATCCGCTGGCCGTAGAACAGGATGTCCAGGTCGATGGTCCTGGGGCCCGACCGATTGTCCTCATCCCGGTCGAGCGAGTGTTCGATCTCCCGGAGGATGGCCAAGAGGCTCCTGGGGGTGATGTCCGTCTCAAGCTGGACAACGCCGTTCAAGAACCACCCGTCCCCCGGCTGCGCATGGTCGTTCACTGGCTCAGTTTCGTAGAGCATCGACACGCCCAGGACTTGGGAGTGAGGCAACAGGCTCAGCAGGGTTACGGCTCGATCGCAGAAGTCGAGCCGATCGCCGACGTTTGAGCCAAACCCGATGAACACCGTTTCCCTTCCCACTTTTCTCTCCCCTAAGAGGAGGTGAGCAGGTGGGCTGACGCTACGGCGCTCATCGAACAAGCGCCGTTTCATCTCGCGCGTTCCGCGAGCACGGAGTCAGCCCAGCGCTCGCCTCAGAATCCCGCCTTCTTAATACGCTCCACCGCTTCTGCCAGTCTTTCTTTCGATGTACACACGGTCATCCGAATATATCCTTCGCCCGGCGCGCCGAAGCCGTTGCCCGGCGTCGTCACAATTCCGGCTTTCTCCAGCAGGTGAGCCGTGAAGGAGGCAGAGGTGTACCCCTTCGGCACCGCGACCCAGACATAGAACGCAGCCGGGGGCGGATCAACCTCAAGCCCGAGCTGTTTGAGGCCCGGGACGAGGGTGTCGCGCCGCTCCTGATAGATCGTTCGAAGCCCGTCGGTCACGTAGTCATCCAGTCCCAGCGCCGTGATCCCTGCGGCCTGCACGGCTTCGAACACGCCTGAGTCCAGCTGGCTCTTCACCTTGCCCAGCGCGGCCAAAACATCCTTGTTGCCGACGACGAACCCGATACGCCAGCCCGTCATGTTGTAGGTCTTGGAGAGCGAGTGGAACTCCACGCCGACGTCCTTGGCCCCATCGATTTCCATGAAGCTCGCAGGAGGTTTGCCGTCGTAGAAAATTTCCGAGTAGGCCGCGTCGTGGCAGACGATGACCTGATTCTCCTGCGCGAACTCAACCACCCGTTTGAAATAGTCCTTCGTCATGATGACCGAGGTCGGATTGTTCGGGGAATTCAGCCACATCAACTTCGCCTTCTTCGCAATGTCCTTCGGGATCGCATCGAGATCCGGCAAGAACCCGTTGGCCTTGGTGAGTGGCATGATGTGCGAGACGCCGCCGGAGAAGCTGGTGCCGACCGGATACACCGGATAGCCGGGGCTGGGGACTAGCACGATATCGCCTGGATCGACGAACGCCAGATGAATGTGACCGATCCCTTCTTTCGATCCAATCAGAGTCAGCACTTCGTCGGCAGGATTCAGCGTCACGTTAAACCGCCGCTTGTACCAGCCGGAGACCGCCGTCCGAAACGACAACATCCCTTCATAGGAGGGATATTGATGGTGCTTCGGGTTCTTTGCCGCCAGAGCCAGGCTTTCGATAATCGGAGCCGGCGTCGGCAAATCGGGATCGCCGATACCGAGGTTGATGATATCGACGCCACGCGCAATCGCGGCTTGCTTCATCTTGTCGATGGCGGCAAACAGATAGGGGGGTAACGTTTTGATTCTCGTTGCGACTTCGATTGGAAAACCGGCCATGTCCGATGCTCTCCTTTTCTAGATTGAAACCCATCCAGGCCCAAACGGAGCTTCTAGGCTACTTCAGGAGCGAGGCCGTAATCAACGTGCAGAATCGAGGAGATAGGCGACCAGTCGGTCGGCGACCCGATGGAGTTGCGATAGATGGGGGAGAGCGGTAGCTCTTACTTGATGGGCGGTCAAGCCCACCTTTGTGAGATCCGGCGTACTTTCGCGGCACAGCGCGTCAATCCCGGTCGGCTCCATCTCCAGATGGAACAAGAGACCGTAGGCGCGAGATCCGTAGCGAAAGGCTTGCAGGGGGGCGGCGTCTGATCCAGCCAAGGGGACAGAGTCTCCGGGGAGGTCAAAGATTTCCCCGTGCCACTCGAATACCTCGAACGTCTCAGGCTGCGTGGCAAACACCGGGTCTTGCTTGCCCTCATCGGTCAGGTGAATCGGCGTCATGCCGATTTCCAGAGCCGGCCCTGGTCGAACGATTCCCCCTAAGGCCTTCGCCATAAATTGACTGCCGAGACAGACTCCGAGCACCGGCTTGTCGGCTAGAAGCGCCGATCGAATAAACGATGCCTCCTCGGCAATCCAGGGATCGGGATCGTTCACAGACATCGGCCCCCCCATGACGATCAGCAGATCGCCGGGATTCTGAGGAAGCCCTTTCTTTGGAACCAGATGGTATTCAATCGAAGAGCCATGCTTCATGAGCGCAGCCGCAAAGGCGCCAGGGCCTTCAAAGGAGACGTGTTGGAGGCAAACAGCACGCATTGACACCTCAGGAATACGGAACTAGTCTTTACCGTGTTTCAGGTGTCTACTTCAAGTTAGGCGTCTGGAGACTGACCGTGGATGTTCGCTATTTTCTAAGTCGTCGCATCGGCTTCATTCGCCAGTTCTACGCAACTGCGTCGGAGCCATATATAGATCGGAAACGAAAAATCGAGGCCGAAGAAGAGCCTTTCGTTCCGCCATATAGTGAAGATGGCGACCCCCCGTTCCTCGAAGAATGGATCGAGGCCGACGAGTCCCTTCATCTTCTGGCTTACTCCTGCATTTCAATGCTTGCCACAGCGCTACATCTCTATCTTGAAACGTGGGTGAAGCAGAGCGGGATTGCGGTTGCCGAATCATTGAAAAAGTCGGTGTTCAATAAACACGGCTGGTTTGCTGGCTACAAGACCCATTTCGCTCAATATTTCGATGTTGCCTTTGATGCCGCGCCGACCAATTTAAAAATGCTGGAGGAGGTTGTTCTTGCACGCAATCGGATTCAACATCCGTCGTCAATCACCAGCAACAGGACGGAATACGCGAATTCTGACCTCAAAAAACTGCGACATCCGTTCTTCGTCGACGAAAGAGAGTCTGCTCTTCTTGCCGATGCAGACGAAGAGAGAGAGCCATGGATCATACCGCCCACGTTGCATATCACCGAAGCACAGTTAGTCGTCGCAGTCTCAGAGGTGGAGCGCTTTGCCGAATGGTTCGAGACCGCAATTAGAGC
>JAGXAR010000136.1 GCA_018971525.1 Nitrospirota bacterium | reverse complement strand
GCTCTTCACCGTGGCGGGATCAAGGTCGCCCTCCAATGCCCAAGCCAAGATGATTTTGCCGCTTGGTTGCTTCAGCGGAGACAGCGCACGACAATTCCCGCTCACCTTGAAGCCGGTTTCTTCATAGAACTCGCGTGTCGCGGCGACGAGTGGATCTTCGCCTTCACCATACTCACCCTTCGGAATCGACCAGGTTCCCTGATCCTTCTTTATCCAGAACGGCCCGCCCGGATGGACAAGAAACACTTCCACCTCCCCCCCTCGCAGTCGGTAGAGCAAAATCCCCGCGCTCAATTTCTTGGCCATCCATTGCCTCGAAGAGTGCAAGCGCCGCGCGCGGACGAGCTGTTCCAGTAAAGACTCTCGATCCTTATTCTTCTCTTAAGGCAGTCGATTCTCCGCCACGGGTATACCGGCAGCTGAGAGACATTACTCGAAGGCCAGGCTGTCGAGGTAGTTTTCCCGTACTTCACCATCAAAGGTTGAGGCAACCGACGCGTTGGCAAGAACGGCCGACAAAGAACGCCGCACCAACTGCTCCAATTCATCTAGCAAGATCCCAGACTCATCGCCCCGTAAGTTCGCCATCCTCATGCCATGAACTATTTTCGATCGCCAGGCGTAGCTTTTTTTGACCTTGGCAAATAGTTCGCGCGCTTGCGCACGGTCAGTTTCAATAAAGAGTGCTGCGCGTTGGGAGAGTCGAAATGATATTTCTCGCCCATCCTCAGGTCCGAAGAGACACTCGACCGCGATCCAGAGGAGTAGAAAGCGGATTTCCCAACTACCTTCAATAAGGGCTTTCTTTGTCGCCTGCGCAGCCATGTGTATCGGCCCCCTGGCTGAGACCGATTGAAGAATGACAAACAGCCGCTTCGCCGCTCCAAGATCATCTTCTGCAAAACAATTGCCCCTGTACTGAGGTAAGGTGAGAGCCCGATTATAGGGTACGATCTGACGTGTAACCCATTCTGTACTGTGGTGAGCGGCGTGTACGATGACATCAAAGGAAAGCCCGGTCGGACGAGCGAGCCAGAGCGCCAAGTATGCAGAAAAAATCTCGTCGGCTGCGGTTCGTTGGCGAGATCCGAGTGCGTCAGTTTCGTACTCTACAGCTATGCAATGCTGTTCGCCTGCGTCCATTTCTTCTCTCAACTGCCCACGTAACGGATCTCTATCATTTTCTTCACCCACCCATGTTGGAATTGTTTGAAGTGAAACGTGATCACTGAATGAGTAGGGAAGAGCGATCCCCCTCGGGAGGATCCCATATGATACGACGGGAGCAAACGTTAACCAAGGTTCAGGCATTTGTATACTGGCCTGCTGTAGCAATCGTCTCGAGCACAGCCGTTTTTAGGACATCCTGCAGTTTGGGGATGTGAAACAGGACATTCAACATTTCGACGGTACCTGAAAATTTCTGACAGGCTACGACTCGCTGCGGTTAGTGTCAACTCAGTGAAATGCCGGAATACACATATTTGCGGGGCTTGGCGACCTTCCATACACAAATGCCCCTTCCAAGCTCACTCCTTATCTCAAAGGGATGGGGGCTGATTGATCTTCCATTGCGTGCAGGGGAAAATGGGCACAAGGACGAAAACGGGTCCTGACTCCGTTTCCTATTGCACGAGTGCCACGCGGAGGAACACTTCTGCATAGGTGCCGGCCGGGGCATCGGCCATGGGATCGGCGAACACAGCACGCCAGCGATTCAATCCGAGGATCCCTTCCGCGTAAGGGATCGTCGCCACCTGACTTCGATACTCCGCGATGGCCAGCCTCTTTTTCTCCACATCAGCGTCAATGTACTCCAGGCGATCCCATCTCGCGAATGGGCCCCAGACTTCATAGGCCCAGACCCCTCCCGACGGCGTAAGTCCCGATTCGCTGACACTTTCTCGCACCAGCCTGCCCGCCAGGCGGTGCCCCGAATGCCGATCGAGTTCTTCGTGAAGCGTATAAACCTCGGCGGGCTTGAGGCGAGTCATGACCTCGACGAGCTTCCGCCTGACTGCCTCCACATCGACCTCTTCTGCCGCGTCCGGCTGGTCACAGAAGATGACGTCCTTCACACCCAAGACCCCTGCGGCCCGCAGGGCTTCAGCCCGCCGCACTTCAGCCATTCGTTGCTCCGTCCAGCCAAAGGGGTTCGACGCCCGGCCGCCATCTGTCACGATCAGCGAGGTAATCTCGGCTTGCTCCCGCACCAGTTTCGCGACGGTTCCTCCCATGCCGATTTCCATGTCATCGGGGTGGGCGCTGACAATGAGGATGTTGCGACTCATAGGCTAATCGCGCTCCACGAGCACAGATCTAAATGTTCCTTCCAAGCTTGCTCGTTATCTCTTCAGGGATGGGGACTGATTGATCTCCCATTGCGCGCGTCCAACGAAATATAAATGATCCTTCGAACGTTGCTCGTTAGCTTCTTCAAAGGGTGGCCTGGATCGGTCCCAACGTGCGCGCGTCGAACGAGGCCCTTCATAGGGCGCGCGTTCCGCGAGCACAGGGACCGACCAGGATGCCCTTCTCTTCTCTAATAGGAGATGACCCTCGGCGCCTGGAGGCGGCTGAGACAATCCGCCCAGAGTGTGGCCGGGTCCTTGTCAAAGATGCCGATCGAATCCGGCGCCAGGATCGCCCATGCCCCCTGGAGCATTTCGTATTTCAGCTGCCCCGGACCCCACCCGGCGACTCCGGCAAAAGCCCGGAAGGTGTCGGTCGGTTTGGCCTGTGTAATGATGCGTTCGAGGACTGCAGGTGTGCCCCCCACGTAGACATCGTCAAAAACCGGTCGTGCGTCTGCCGGAGGATCTTTGAGTCGGAACAGTAGGAGAAGGCGGGTTGTCTCTACCGGTCCACCAGCAAACAATCGGTAGGTCGTTCCCTTGAGCACGGTGAGGTCCGGCAACGCCTCGGACAACAGGACGTTCGTGGAACGATTCAGAACCAGCCCGAGTGTTCCCTCAGACCCGTGCTCCAGGACGAGTATGACGGTTTGGCGAAAGTTCGGATCATTCAGCGTCGGGCTAGCCACTAAGAGGACCCCCTTCCGGACCGAGGACTGCGCGAATTCATTCCCCGCAAGAGCCGGAGCAGCATGCAGGACGGTCAAGAGTCCCCCGAACAGGAAGGCCGCCAGGATCCTCCGTGCACCAGTAGTAACCGGAGCGATCGAATGCTCAGACGTGAGGACAGAGATAAGCGACATCCTAGTGTTCACTTGGTTAGATTGGGAAATCTTGGAAAGGCTACGACTCGCTGCAGCGAGTGTCAACTCAGCGAGTGGCGAAATACTCGTATTGCGAATCTTCAGAGTATACGCCAGCTCTTACCATCTGTCCTATAAGACAGCAGCCAGACTTTCTTTCCCTCCGCGCATCGAGCGACCACCGCTCTTGCATCTTCTCCCTTGAGGGTGGGCTAGATGATCTCCCACTGCGCGTGTCCAACGAAATATAAACGATCCTGCCAAGCTTGCTCGTTTCCTTCTCCGGGGGCAGCCTGGTTGATCCTCGAGTGCGCGCGTCGAACGAGCACATTCTTATCGTGCGCGTTCCGCGAGCAGGAGGACGACCAGGCCGCCCCTTTTCCCTTCCAAGCTTGCTAGTTATCTCTTCAGGGATGGGGGCTGATTGATCTTCCACTGCGCGCAGCTTTCTCACCTGCCTACCCACTGACACGCCGAGCTGTGGTGCCATTAGCCCAGGCGAGGGCCTTCCAATTCCCTCTACCTCAATTCAAGGGAATGGCCAAGGCTGCCCTTTACTGCGCGCATCGAACGAGCACCGTTTCACCGTGCGCGTTCTGCGAGCAAGAAGGGCACCTGGCCGCTCCCTCCCCATCCTTCGGAGGCCGAGCGTTGCGCGGGCACAGAAGATCATCAGGCTCCATCACCCTCTGTTCCACTCTCAACGTCTCCCAAGGGAGTGGGCGGACTGTCCTTCACTGCGCGCGTCGAACGAGCACATTCCTATCGTGCGCGTTCCGCGAGCAAGAAGGATGGTCCGGCTACTCCCTCTCCCCTCTTTACAGAGCCGAATCAGATCGCTATGATCCCGCCCATTGTGGCGCGCCCGGAGTTGGCGCACGGAATGCTATAGTTGATTATGATGGCATGTCTTGGAAGTCTATTTGGATCCTCTGCCGGTCATGACTGCCCGGAATGGCCCGTTCCCCTTCTGCTGGCGATAGGTATAGGATTCATACTTCTCTCTGCATGGCTGTACAAAATCACCGCCTACCGAAACCATAATTTACAGCTGCGGATTCTGAATCGCCTCCCCATAAAGAGCGGTCCTCCTCTTCGAAGCATCGCCGAGCCTCCCTCCCTCAAAATCATCGGCACAGGGGAACAACGGCTATTCGTCGAAGTCAGATCAACCGGTTTGGCCGGCTTCCCGCTCAAGAGTTTTAATTTCAGATGTGTTCAACTGATCGATGTGGGTGCAGGAAAGCCTGCCGAAACAGTCGTTCCCATTATCAGGGTGACAGACCCTATTCATGCCGGCAGACTTTGTATGTTTGACGATGGCCACAACGGAATAGATGGTGACTACTCGGAGATTCGTAAACTAGGGAGGAGATTCGGCAAGAATAGATCCCTTCATTTTGAAGTCGTGATCAAATCCTTAGTCGAATGGACCGGTTATCTCAACTTTACGGGTAAGGACAGCACTGGCTTTTGCAGTTATGGTCGATATGCCATTGCGGTAAGAAATAACGGGGCGCCACTCGATAAGGAAATGCAAGAAGCCCGTTTTCAAAGTCGGTTTGACGCCGAAAAGCAGCGATTCTGCACTCCTTGATAGAGCATTTCAGACGACCCTCATCCATCTAAATGATCCCTCCAATCTCGCTTTTCCCCTCTTAGAAGGGTACTCACGTTGGTCTACCTCCGGCCATCGAGCGGCCCTTCTCCTTTCTGGAACCTCTCTTAAGAGGAGTGGCTGAGGCTGCCATTTACTGCCCGCATCCAACGAGATAAATGTTCCCGCCAAGCTCGCTCATTTCCTTCTCTAGGGGCGGCCCGGTCGATCCTCATCTGCGCGCGTCGAACGAGCACTTTCTTATCGTGCGCGTTCCGCGAGCAGGAGGACGACCAGGCTGCCCCTTTTCCCTTCCAAGCTCGTTTGTTCTCTCTTTAGGGATGGGGGCTGATTGATCTTCCACTGCGCGCAACTTTCTCACCCGCCCACCCACCGGCACGCCGAGCTGTGCCATGAGCCCAGGCGAGGGCCTTCCAATTCCCTCTACTTCAATTCAAGGGAGTGGCCAAGGCTGCCGTTTACTGCGCGCATCGAACGAGCACCGTTTCACCGTGCGCGTTCTGCGAGCAAGAAGGGCACCTGGCCGCTCCCTCCCCATCCTTCGGAGGCCGCGCGTTGCGCGAGCACAGAAGATCATCAGGCTCCATCCCCTCTCTGTTCCGCGAGCAAGAGGACGGCCTGGCCGCCCCCTTTTTCCTTCCAATATCCCGATGGTTTTCTTCGCGGGTGGCACTGACCTGAGCGCCCGGCCGGCTGCTCTTCTATTCGCCGGGGGATGCCTCCGCGGTTTGCGAACTTTACCGGAGGACCGGGGTATTCGCCGGGGCTGAGCCGGGAACGAAGGCTGGAACTGACCAAAGCCCCGCCCTCGCGAGACCATGGCTACGGGAATTCCAGAAGGTTTCCGCTCGGTGAAGCCCGGAAGGATCGGTTCGGAAGGTTGGTGAGCAAACGGCGCAGGCATCCCGACTCCACGCTGGATCGGCGACAGGAGCCGGACACAGATGTGGTAAACTCAAAATAAGAATAGATGAGAGGGACCCGATGTTGATCTCCCGCAGGGGGCTTACGTTATCGGTTGGATTCTTCCTGTGGCTCTCTATTATTCCCACTGCCAATGTGCCGGTAAGCTCAGCTGCCGATCCTATCTACAAGTACACAGACGACTCCAGCACACAGAACTTCACCACGGAATTGGGCTCGATCCCGGAGAAATATCGTAGCCGGGTCGTCCCGCTGGATCGCGAATCGTTTTCGGCGCCCCCACCCCTCGTCTCCGGTGAACAACCCGCACCATCCGCAAACGTCCGTGTCGTCACA
>JAGXAR010000135.1 GCA_018971525.1 Nitrospirota bacterium | reverse complement strand
GCATCAACTCCTCAATCCGGGCCATGCCTGGGCGAACCGGCCGGCGACGTACGATCCGCGCCAACTGATCAAGACGCAGGCCGTGCGGCTGGATACCAAATGCCAGCTCTCGTCCAAATCCATCTTTCTCGACAATCAATTTGTGAAGTGCCTGAGCGTCCAGCAATACCCAGAGGAGTGGGACGGCAGCCGCAACCGCGAGCTGGTCGGCAGTCTCTCGCGCTTGCAGGACCAGATCACGTGCCCGTTTTGGATCTCGTTGAACGTCGCCCGGTACAACCCGATCAAGATGTCCGCGGAGATCACGCGCAGCCATGTGCTGATTGCGAATCAGGCGGTCGGCGGCATCGTGCGGCTCATCCCGATGATCGGGAAAAAGAAGGTCAACTTCGACATCATGACCGACGCGATGACGGAAGGCAATCAGCCGATCGGCATGTACTACCAAGTCGTCTTGTATGGAGAGGATCAGAGCTTGCTCGAGCAGCACAGCCAGTCCGTGCAAGCGCTCTATCGTAGCCAGGAGTGGATGCTGCAGGAGGACACGTTTATCGGGTTTCCGCTGTTTTTGTTCTCGCTGCCGATGGGGCTCCCGTCCGATACGAGCCTGCTGCGAAACAAACTGCGCCGCCTCAAGACGGTCCCCTCCAATGTGCCGGCGGAAATGGCACCAGTTGTGGGCGATTGGAAGGGGCTTGGCGCGCCCGTGATGCTCTTCACGTCGCGGTGCGGCCAAGTGATCGCCATGGACATCTTTGCCAATCCGGCAGGGAATTTTAATACCTGCGTGGCGGCCAAGAGCGGCGCCGGCAAATCCTTCTGGGCCAACGAAATGATTCGATCTTACCTCGGCACGCAAGGCCGGGTGTGGATGATCGACGCCGGAAAATCGTACGAGAAGCTCTGCGGCCACCTCAAAGGACAGTTCATCCAGTTCGCGACCAAGCGTGAGAGCTTCTGCTTAAACCCGTTTTCGCTCCTGGATGTGCCGACGCAGGGTCGAGCCGAATCCGAAATTAAGGATGAGGTCCAGGAACGCGTGGCCATGGTGAAGGATCTTCTGGGGCAGATGGCCTCGCCGAGCAAGGTCCTGTCGGATTTGCAATCGTCGTGGATGCAGCAAGCGATCATGCGGGTGCTCGAGACGATTGGTCCGGACGGCACACCGACCGATGTCTCGCTCTGTCTTCGCGAAATGAAAGATCAGCACGGCCGGACGAAGGATCTGGCGGACATGCTCACGCCGTACTGCAAGGGCGGCAACTACGCCGCGATGTTCAACGGGAAAAACAACATCAATTTCGAGAACAGTTTCATCGTGTTGGAGCTCGATGGGCTGGATTCGCTGCCCGAGCTCCGGTCCGTCATTCTGCTCCAGCTCATCATGAACGTGCAGTCGGCGATGTATATGGGCGATCGCGGTCAGCGGAAAGTCTGCGGCATCGATGAGGCGTGGGACTTGTTGGCGCAACGGGGCGACATGGTCAGCAACGTCTCGGCCTTCTTCAATAAAGCCGTCCGCCGCGTCCGCAAATACAACGGATCCGCGCTGACGATTACGCAAGGTATCAACGATTACTACGATGTGATGGGGAGTACGGGGCAGGCGTTATTGGAAAACTCCGACTTTGTGTTCTTGCTCATGCAGAAACCGGAGAGCCTCTCCAGCTTGAAGAAACACGAACGGCTCGTGCTCTCGCAGTATGAGTTCGATCTCTTGCGGAGCGTGCATCGGGGCGATGGGTATTCGGAGCTGATGTTCCTCGCGCCGACCGGCCGTGGCATCGGCCGACTGGTCGTGCCGCGCGAAACGCAGCTCCATTACACGACCAACGCGGACGAGCTTGCGAAGATCGAGAAGTTCAAGCGGGAAGGCTTGACCGTGGAAGAAGCGATTCGCCGCATCGTCGAAGACGAGCGGGCCGCTGCAGAGAAGAAAGGGTTAAAGAACGTCGCCTAACGGAGAGCGTATGTGCGCAAACACCATCAAGGACCACACCCGTCGCTGGACTGAGTGGATGGAGGCCCATCCGTGGACGACGCGGACGGCGCTCGGATTGGCAGCCGTGTCGCTTGCCCTCACGGCGATCAGCCCGTGGTACCAGATCTACGTGCGCGATGATGAAAGCCTGCCGCAGTATTCCTTCTTCATTCTGCACAAAGGCGCGCTCCCGGAACGCGGCGACTATGTCGCCTTTGAGATGGCTCAAGAGTATGCGGATCGCGTTCAGCCGTCCGGGTTTCAGCGACCCTATGCGCGCGTGGGCAAGCTGTGGCTCAAGGAAGCGTATGGTCTGGCTGGTGATACCGTGCAGGTCAAGGGCCGGATCGTCTTCGTGAATGACCAACCCGTCGCATCGGTCATCCAAAAGGACATCTTCAAGCAGCCGGTCGAACCGGCACAGTTCGTCTCGCCGATTCCGGAAGGCCAGTACTACCTGGGCCTGCCGCATCCCCGGTCCTTCGACAGTCGGGTCATCGGCTATGTGTCTGCGAAAGATGTGAAAGGAGTGGTATGGCCGATTTTTTAAAAGCGGGGTCAGAGGACGAGTGGGCGGTGGTGGTAGAAGTGCTGCAGGGTGTCGCGAAGGCGGCGCTGATCTGCTGTCTGCTCTGGTATTCCGGGCAGGTGTTCATGCGACAGCTGAGCGCACCGGTGCGACCGGTATCTGATGTCTATTGGGGTTTTGCCCTTTCTGGAAGCGAGGGAAACGTATGATCCGTCGCGGCTTGATGGCGTGTGTAGCGCTCGCGATCCTGAGTGGCCTCTGCGGCGACGGTGGCGCCCAAGAGCCAACTCCGCCGGCGGAAGCCAAACGCCGGCTCTCGCCCCGCGAAGCCGCCGAAGCGGTTCGTCAGCAGGCGGATCTCGTGCGCCGTCAGATGAATCCGAGTAGCGCAGTCCAGCCGATGCCCGGGATTAAAAAACGGACAGGGGTCTGGTACCTGGTCTCCTGGTCGATCCCAGAACCCGAACTCAAAAGCTATTTGCGTGAGGCCTACAAGCTGGGGGCGACCGTCGCCTTCCGAGGCTTGATCGATGATGATTTCACGAAGACCGTGAAGCGCACGAAAGCCTTGGCGCTCGAACTCAAAGAGCAAGCGCCGCACACGACGATTGATCCGATCATCTTTCGGCAATTGGGCGTCATGACGGTGCCCGCGCTGGTGATCGCGCATGAACAGCAGGCATTGATCGTCGAAGGCGCGGCGCCCATCGCGCACGTGTTGACGCTCATGGTGCGGGAGAACGGCGACCTCAGACCGTTGGAGGATTGGTTGGAAGGTACACAGCGGAGCTGGGAGCGGGGTGGTCCCATCGACGTCCAACGGCCGGCGATCCCGACGCTCGTCGGGCTCAAGCATGTGCCGACGACGCTCACCCGCTATCCGATTTGGGAGCGCGATATGGAGGCAGTGATCCGGGAAAAGATCCAGCAGGCAGATTGGAATGCGCTCCAGCGACAACTCGAGACGCAGGTGCGGGACAAATTGAAGAACGGCCCAGGCATCGCGCTCCCGCGCGCGACCGCCTCGCGAGCCTTTTCCGTCGATCCGACGGTGCAGTTCGACAAAGACGTGAAGCGGGAGGATGGCCAGACGGTGGTGATCAAAGCCGGGACGCAAGTGAATCCGTTGACGCAGGTGACGCTGCGCCAGCGTTTCATCGTAATTGATGGACGCAATCGGGAGCAGGTGGCGTTTGCCAAGCAACAGGTGCAGCAGTACGGCGCGGCATCCGTGAAGGTGATGCTGACGGCGGGGGATTTTGAAGCCGTGTCGAAGCGCATTCAAGATCGCGTCTACTGGGTCCTCCCGGAGATTGTCACGCGCTTCAAGCTCGAACATGTGCCGAGCGTGATTACACAAAACGGGCCTATGCTCAAAGTGGAGGAATTTGCCTTGTGACACCGGTCATCGCCACATCTCATTCAGTTGAGGGAGTTGAGTCGCGCACCACACGCCTTCGGGCGGGTCTAATGGTCGTCTGCCTTCTGGTCGGCCTGGTGCTGTTCGCGTCGACCACGGCCGAGGCCTACTGTCCGAAGACCACGGTCATGAGCGAGACGTTCTCGCGGACCTGTTGGGAATGCATGTTTCCCCTGAGCTTGATTGGCGTGACCGTCTTCAATCTCGATGAAGATGCGGTGGCGCCGGCGTTAGGGCCGGGACTCTCCGCCATCTACCCGCCGCAAATGTGCGGCTGTGAATGTTTTACGCCGTATCTTTGTGTGCCGGGCCTGCCGATGGGAATTTTCATGCCGGCGGATCTGATCGAGGTGGTGCGCAATCCGTTGTGCTTTCCGAGTCTCGGCGGAACCGACCTCGGGACGGACCCGACGTTCATCGATCGCGGCATGGTGGACGTCTCTCAAGACGATCCCGCGTTGAAATTCTCCTACTATCATGTCCACTTCATCATCTTTCCACTCTGGTACTTGCTGGGGACCGGATTCAGCTATGTCTGTACCTCGGACACGATGCCGACCGCGATGGACATCGCCTATATGTCCGAACTGGATCCGTCATGGAGTGACGACGCCTTTGCCCTGACGTTGTTCCCCGAAGGCTTTCTCTTTGCGAACCCGATTGCGACCGCGGCTTGCATGGTGGATTCGGTCGCATCCGCGGTGAGCTATCCCCTCGATCCGCTCTTTTGGTGTGCCGGCTCCTTCGGCAATATCTATCCGCCGTCCGGCTACACCTCGGGATCCTACAGCGGGCAAGTGAAGCCGGCGGCGCTCGTCATGGTCCGCGTGCTCGCTAAATTAGCGCGGATCGGCTCGGAAACGGATTGGGAAATCGACGGAACAGGGATCTGTTTCGATGTGCCGACGTTCCTGATCGTCAAAACACAGTACAAATTTCAATTGCTCTATCCCATTCCCAGTTTTTCGCTGCCCGGAGAGCCGTGCTGCTCACCCTTAGGGCGCACGCAGCTGCGGTGGGGACTCGCGAAAACCTATCCCGTGGACGGAGACGACTTCGTCTTTCTCCGCTGGAAGCTTCAACGCTGTTGCCTGCTGTGAGCCCAACGGAACGAGGGTGGATCGCAGAGACGAAAGGGGCATGGAAATGAGACGGCGATGCGGCGTGCTGCTGTGGGGACTGAGCGTGCTCCTGCCGACGGCCGCCTCGGCTGATTTCGATCGGCTCTTTCAACCCAGCGAGCCGCCGGTCGAATGGAAGGGCTATTACTATTATCAAGATCCCCTTCCGGATCTGGACATGATCCCGCCGCAACAATTGCCGCAGACACCGGCGATGCCACTACAGCCTGAACAGTTTAAGGATGCCGTGGCGCTCAAGGAAGCGTTGAAGCAATTGCCGGTCGAGAAGATTGATCTCCAGGCGCTCCCCGCCGCCTGGCTCAAGGTCCTCCTCACGGCCAAACGCGAAGCGGCGTTGGATCAACAAACCGAGAGTAATTTGCTCGCGTATCTACGGGTCCACAAGGAGACGTTTAATCGGTCGCAGCGGTTTACGGATATGTGGCAGACCGTCGTGTGGACCCATCCCGAGCTCGACTTCACGGCAGGGAATCCTTCGTCGATTGTCGGGCATGAGATCTATGCAGAACAGAAGAAGGTGGAGGAGGAGCAGCTCCTCACCTCGATGCGTGATCGGATGGGCTTGTTTTTCTTTTATACCTCGACGTGTCCCTTCTGCCAGAAGCAATCACAGCTCTTAAAGGTGTTTGCGGACACCTATGGCATCTCCGTGAAACCGGTGACGCGCGATGGGCGGTCACTCGTCGAGTGGCCGGATTCAGAACTGGATAATGGGATGGGCGATCAGATCGGCGTGAATAAAGTCCCGGTCATCTATATGGCCATTCCGGAGGAGCAGTTCTTGGTGCCGATTGGCGCGGGTGTGTTGACTGTGCAGGAGCTGCATGATCGGATGGTGATGATTTTGAAACAGCGGTATCAGCTCAAGCGAGGGACCGGCAAATCTTAAACGAAGGAGTGGGCATGACCTATCGGGTCCTGGCGTTCGCAATTTGGTTGAGCGCGATCGTGTGCCTGCCGTCGATGGCGATGGCCGATATCAATACCTCACTGCAAAACATGTTTAATGGCTGGGGCACGGCCGCAGCCACACGACCTGGCGCCTATAACAGTCAGGCGCAAGGCTCG
>JAGXAR010000134.1 GCA_018971525.1 Nitrospirota bacterium | reverse complement strand
GAGCCCAGTTTTGGGGCCGTATATGGGAAGGTCCTGATTCTGGTTCTCGTGATTCTGTTCCTGCAACGTCGGCCCTCTGGGCTCTTCGCCATTAAAGGCCGTCACGCAGATTAGGGAGATTTCGGATCGTGAGTGAGACGACCGCCGATGGCCAGCCGATGACTGAACGAGCGAAGCTCACCTTCTGGTTTGTTGCTCTCCTTCTGCTCATTATCCTACCGACTTTGAATGTTCTTCCTGGGGAAGAGTCCTGGCTGTATGTCTCCGACTTCACGCTGAATCGCTTCGGTAAGTTCCTCTCGTTCGCCATCCTTGCGCTGGGCCTCGACCTGATCTGGGGCTACACCGGAATTCTCAGCCTCGGTCACGGCGTCTTCTTCGGCATCGGCGCCTACTGCATCGGCATGCATCTAATGTTGACCATCGGCACGGAAAGCGTCTATGGCAGCAACTTGCCCGACTTCATGGTTTGGAACCAGGTGAAGGAACTTCCCTTCTTCTGGAGGCCGTTCTATAGTTTTCCTGCGGCGGTCCTGGGGGCGATTCTTGTGCCGATCCTGTGCGCGCTGGTCTTTGGATTTCTGGCGTTCCGCAGCCGAATCAAGGGGGTCTATTTTGCCATCATCACCCAAGCCGTGGCGCTTTCAGCCTGGCTCGTCTTCAATCGGAATGAAACGAATCTCGGCGGCACCAACGGCCTGACCGACTTCAAGCAAATCCTTGGATTCCGGTTGAGTGAACCGGGCACGCAGCGGGTACTCTACATCATCACGGTACTCGCGTTAGGCGGCGCCTATTTCCTCTGCCGATGGATCGTCCGGTCACGAACGGGGAAGGTCTTGCTGGCGATACGAGACAGCGAACAACGGGTACTATTTTCAGGCTACTCGCCATCCACGTATAAATTATTTGTGTTTGTCGTCTCGGCTGGACTAGCTGGTCTTGCCGGCATGCTCTATGCGCCCCAGGTCGGGATTATCACGCCGGCGCAAATCGGAGTACTGCCGTCGCTTGAAATGGTGATTTGGGTGGCAGTCGGAGGACGCGGGACACTTGTCGGTGCGATTATCGGGGCCGTTGGCGTCAACTTTGCCCGCAGTATCCTGACCAACTACTTTCCGGAACTCTGGCCTTTTTTTCTCGGCGGATTATTTATCGCGGTCGTCCTGGTATTTCCAGACGGGCTTGTCGGCCTTGCGTCTCGCCTCAATATTGAATCGGTCCGAAAGACGATGGGGCTAGGGAAGCATTCGGCTACCTCAGAGGGTGTACAGCCGTGAGCGACAAGGGATCGATCATCTATTTGGAAGGCGTCATTGTCGATTACGATGGCTTCAAGGCACTTAACAACCTGAACTTTATCGTCAACTATAACGAACTCCGCGTCGTCATCGGGCCGAACGGGGCGGGCAAGACCACATTGCTCGATGTCATCTGCGGCAAGACGAAACCGGCCAACGGCCGCGTCATTTTTGGCAAGGATATCGATCTGGTCGGGAAGCGTGAAGATGAGATTGCGAAACTCGGCATCGGTCGCAAATTTCAAGCGCCGTCGATCTACAGCAATCTGACCGTTTGGGAAAACCTGGATCTGTCGCTAAAGCGCGACAGCAAAGGCGTCTTCGCCACCCTGATGAGCAAACCGACTGCTGCAGAGAGGGCGAAGATCGGTGAAACCCTGGAGACGATTGGGCTCAAAGATGTGCCCTTCCGGCGAGCCGGGTCGCTGGCCCATGGGCAAAAGCAGTGGCTCGAAATCGGCATGGTCATCTTGCAGGACCCCGTGCTCTTACTCGTCGATGAACCGGTCGCCGGCATGACGGATAAGGAAACGGAACAGACCGGTGTGCTCTTGCAGACGCTGTCCGAGAAACATGCGGTCATCGTGATCGAGCACGATATGGAGTTTGTTCGGCAGATCGCGAGGACGGTGACGGTGCTTCACGAAGGGACCGTCATCTGCGAAGGGACCGTCGATAATGTGCAGGCTGACGATCGGGTGCGCGAAATTTATTTGGGCCGCCAAAAAGTGGCGCATGCATAGCAAGATGTTGAAAAGTGGCCCCGGCGTCGTTTTCGGCTCGACAGGATCCTCACCGTACCCCAGAGGATACGCCTCCAGTCTCCTCTCGCTTGCGGCCTTGCTGGAAGCCCTTGTGAACATTCAGTGGAACCATTCGAAGCAATATCATGCTGCAACTTGAAAAGGTCAACGTCTACTACGGCGAAAGCCACATCTTGCGGGACGTATCGTTTTCGATGGAGTCAGGGCAAGTCGTCTGTCTCATGGGGAGGAATGGCGTGGGCAAGACCACGACGCTGAAAGCCGTCATGGGATTGCTGCCGGTCCGATCGGGGCGAGTCCAGTTTGGCGAGACGGACATCACCAAGGAAGCGACAGACCGGCGGGCGAAGCGGGGGGTGGTTTATGTGCCGCAGGGCCGCGAGGTCATTCCCCATCTCACCGTGCGGGAAAACTTACAGCTGGGTTTCTGGGCGCGATCTAGTGCATCCAATGCGACGACCGAGAAAGCTGCGTTCGAGGACGTGTATCAACTGTTTCCCAAGCTCACGCAGATTCTCGATCGACCGGGCGGGGTGCTGAGCGGTGGCGAGCAGCAGCAGCTCGCAATCGGGCGTGCATTGTTGTCCGATCCCAACGTCCTCCTGCTCGATGAACCGACCGAGGGCATTCAGCCATCCGTGGTGGATCAGATTGAAGACGTGATTATCGGATTCAAGAACCAGAGGCGCTTTGCGATCTTGCTGGTGGAGCAGGGCTTGCACTTCGCCGCGCGCCTTGCAGATGCCTATGTCATCATGGCAAAAGGGGCGGTAGTGGCAGCAGGTAAGACAAGTGAGCTGAGTGCGGAAGAGGTAAGGCGGCATTTGGTAGTGTGAGTGGGAGTCTGCGAGTATGTCTTCTTGGCTCGCTGCCTGCGCACGCCAGAGTCGATTTGATTTCGACAATGCTACCGGTAGTACTCAGTTAGTGTGCGCAGGAGAGGACTCACACTCAGCTTCCCGATTGGGGCCGGTCAAAGTCGGAGAGAGGGAGTCATGCATCTGACACCGAGAGAACAAGAGAAGCTCCTGATTTATGTCGCGGCGAATTTGGCGAGGGAGCGGAAGGCGCGGGGATTGAAGTTGAATCATCCCGAAGCCGTCGCATTCATCACCGCGGCAATTCTGGAAGGAATTCGCGATGGCCGTTCAGTGTCGGATCTGATGAGCTATGGCTCGACGCTGCTGAAGAAGGAAGACGTGATGCACGGGGTAGCGGAGATGATTCCGGAGTTGCAAGTCGAGGGCACGTTTCCTGATGGAACGAAACTCGTGACGGTACACGAACCCATTCGATAGGTGAATCGATGAAGAAGACTAAGGCCAAACAGGAGGTGGTGAAGCGAAAGGTCGTGAGCCGGGGGAGCAAGAAGGTTTCGCTTCACCCCGTTGCGATCATTCCTGGCGAAATAATTCTCGGCTTGGGTGACATCACGGCGTTTCACGGTCGTCGGACGGTGGAACTGACGGTGGCAAATACCGCTGACCGGCCGATTCAGGTTGGGTCGCATTGTCATTTCTTTGAAGTGAATCGCGCATTGCGGTTCGATCGTGAGAAGGCGTATGGGTTTCGGCTGCAGGTTCCTGCAGGGACCGCGGTGCGATTTGAGCCGGGCGAAGACAAGCGGGTGACGCTGGTGGCGATCGGCGGCAATCGCGTGGCCTATGGGATTAACGGACTCACGCATGGGCGGCTCGATGATCCCAAAGTCAAACAACAGGCCTTGGCCAAGGCGAAGGAATTGGGCTTTCTCACGAAGGAGGCGTGGTCATGAAGCTCTCGCGACGCCAATACGCTGACTTGTATGGCCCGACGGCAGGCGATCGTATTCGCCTCGCCGACACGGATCTCGTCATTGAAATCATCCGCGACCTGACCGTCCCGGGTGAAGAAGCCAAGTTCGGCGGCGGCAAAGTCATCCGCGACGGGATGGGCCAGTCACCATCAGCCACCCGAGCGAAGGGCGCGCTCGACCTCGTCATTACTAATGCGATCATCATCGATTGGTGGGGGATCGTGAAGGCGGATATCGGCATCCGGGATGGTCGCATTGTCGGCATAGGCAAGGCCGGCAATCCTGACCTGATGGAAGGCGTGACGAAAGGCATGGAGGTCGGCGCCTGCACCGAAGTGCTCTCGGCGGAAGGCAAGATCATCACCGCGGGCGGCATCGATACGCACATTCATTTCATCTGTCCGCAGATCATCACTGAAGCCTTGGCCAATGGGTTGACCACGCTGATCGGGGGAGGTACCGGTCCAGCAACTGGGACCAATGCAACAACCTGCACGCCTGGCGCATGGAATATCCATCGCATGCTGGAAGCAGCCGATGGGTTCCCCATCAATCTCGGTTTTCTCGGGAAGGGCAATTCCTCATTGCCGGATGGCTTGCGCGAGCAGGTGGAAGCCGGGGCGATCGGGCTCAAGTTGCACGAAGACTGGGGGACGACGCCGGCGGCGATTTCGACATGCCTCGATGTGGCGGAAGAATTCGATGTCCAAGTCGCCATCCATACGGATACGTTGAACGAAGCTGGGTTTGTCGAAGATACGATCAAGGCCTTCAAGGGACGGACGATTCACTCGTTTCATACAGAAGGGGCTGGTGGTGGGCATGCTCCCGACATCATTAAGGTCTGCGGCGAGGCGAACGTGTTGCCCTCGTCCACGAACCCCACGATGCCGTTCACGGTGAACACAATGGACGAGCATCTCGACATGCTCATGGTTTGTCATCATTTAAACCCTCGCGTGCCGGAGGACATCGCCTTTGCCGAATCGCGCATTCGCCGCGAGACCATTGCAGCGGAGGACATCCTGCACGACATGGGGGCGATCAGTATCATGTCGTCTGACTCGCAGGCGATGGGCCGCGTGGGTGAAGTCATCATTCGCACCTGGCAGACGGCACACAAGATGAAAGTGCAGCGCGGACATCTCTCCCAAACTGCAGCCGACAAGATGGCTAGTTCCAACGATAACCTTCGTGTGCGGCGCTACGTGTCAAAGTACACGATCAATCCGGCGATTGCGCACGGCATCGGGCACGAAGTGGGCTCAGTCGAAGTGGGCAAGTTGGCGGACCTCGTGTTGTGGAAACCGGCCTTCTTCGGCGTTAAGCCAGAGATCGTCCTGAAGGGTGGCTTTCCCATGTCCGCTGCCATGGGAGATCCCAATGCATCGATCCCCACGCCGCAGCCGGTCTTCACTAGGCCCATGTTCGGGAGTTTTGGCCGCGCCCCGTTTTCCACCAGCCTGACCTTTCTTTCCAAAGCCGCAGTGGACCACGAGGTGCACAAGTCACTTGGCCTGCAGAAACGCGTGGTACCGGTAAAGAAATGCCGCAGCATCGGCAAGCGCGATATGAAGCTAAACGATGCGTTGCCGCACATTGAAGTGGATCCGGAAACCTATGTGGTGAAGGCAGACGGGCAGATCTTGAAATGTGACCCCATGGCAGTACTGCCGATGGCGCAACGATACTTCTTGTTTTAGCGTGAAGGGTCAGGGGTGAGGATGAAAAGAGCATGAACACGCTTTCGCTTCTGAGAGGCTTTCGATTCATCGATAGTTTCTTCCCCTCAGGCGGCTATGCCTTCTCCTCTGGGATTGAGGCGGCGGCGCAGGATGGTGTAGTTCGGAATGCGGAAGAGCTATCGTGTTTCGTGGTTGAGTCGCTCACGACTGGAATAGGGGAGCGCGAGGCCGTTGCAGCAGGATTCGCGCACGATTCGTTTGTCTCCGGCATCTTGGATATTGCGTCCAAGGCGGATCGAGAACTAGATGAAATGAAACTGTGTCGTGAATCACGGAAAGCCAGCCGGCAGATGGGACGCCAAGTGATACGGGTGGCAGCGGATCAGAATCCTAGGCAACCATTGCTCGAAGATTTTCTGGCCGCGGTTGAGGCCGGGCATAGCCCTGGGCATATGGCGGTGAGCCTTGGCCTCACGATGGCAGCCGCCGGTTGGTCGAAGGAAGACACCATCGCCGCGTTCCTGTACCAAACTGCAACAGGTTTTGTCGCAGCTGCAATGAAGTTGCTGCCGCTGGGCCAACGAGAGGGGCAACGTTTATTGGACGGCTGGATGCCGGTGATTCAAGAGGTC
>JAGXAR010000047.1 GCA_018971525.1 Nitrospirota bacterium | reverse complement strand
ATCATCAAGATGAGGCCCACCGCGATCGGAATATTTGTCGTACCGATCGAAAGACTGATAAGGCAGGCGTACCGTTAGACACCCAGACGATGCCCAACTCTCAGCCATAGCGAGAAATATCCAGAGTGTCAGATAACGGTCAAGAAACGACAAGCGACGGGAGGAGCAGCCGGTCACTTCGTTAAATCCTCAACACGATTCTTGAGCATCATAAACGCCTTATCGAACGCCGCGTCTATTTTGGCCTCTGATCCGGTTGCTTTCGCGGGATCAGGCGTACTCCAATGCAGCTTCTTGGGCTTGCCAGGGAACAGGGAACAGCTTTCGCCAGCCGCCTGGTCGCAGACCGTGATCACCAGATCGAACGACTGCTCGGCAAACTCATCCCATGACTTGCTGCGTGGCTGACCAGCACTGATGCCATGTCGCTTTAATGTCTCGATAGATTTAGGATGAACATATCCCGCTGGATCACTTCCGGCACTCCATGCCTGATACCGGCCACGGCCGAGCTGATTGATCAGAGCTTCGGCCATGACAGAACGGCAGGAATTGCCCGTGCATAGGACCAACACCTTCAGCTTATCCAACTTCATCAGCCGCAGCACCCGGAGGTTTTCTCAGATGGTTCACAGCACTCAGGCTGTCCCATCGTCTCCGGCGTACAGCAGGCATTCTCCGCCTGATTGAGCTGGCCGGAAAAGAGCTCAGCATCCTCCATTGTCCGGTACGTTTCCCACGGAATGCCTGCGGGGTCTTGTATCCAGGATTTTTCCGACCGGGCGTAACAGCAGACCGTTTCGCCTTCCTCCACTACGGCCATGTCAGCACCCTTGATACGATCACGCAACTCTGCCAGTTCGCTTTCTTCATCCACCTGGATGCCAAGGTGATCCAAGCCGTTTTTCTTCGCACGTGTGGATATCGCGAAATTCACGCAGGGATCATCCAGCAACCATTTGGCATAGTCCGTTTTTGTTTTTACCGGATCAGCACCAAACAACCCACTGTAAAAGCGGATGGATTCATCGAGTTTTTCTACCCCGACATGGATATGAAACCGTTTCATGATAGATTCTCCTTCGATTCGCAACAGTGTGACAGCCCATTGATCGAGCAATCCTTCCTGCTTCCATTCCAAGCAATGAGGGCTTCCCGTATGTTCAACAGATCGAGCAGGTTAACTGAAATACTCCCCGCAGAGCCATCCACACGACGACAAAGATCAGAATATACGTCGCCCACTCCAAGAGTACCTGCCTCAGAGTTACCGGTACCATCAAACCCCGCCATGTCGCGTTAAACCATTTCTCCCGCACAAACACCAATAGTTGGATGACTAACGCGAGGAACCCAACAATCCCTAACGTTCTGAAGTAATCCCAATTCATAGCAGGCACTAAAGTTGGAGATAAATTGCAGGGTGAAGCTCAAGACCTTTCCTGGTGCGTCTTCCGTTGTCTTTTCCTAAAGGTCGTATTTAGGGCGTCCATCTGAAGGCTAATGAATGGGCAAGCCCTGTCGACTGCAGCGCAACCATATTCTTTGTTTCAGGCTTCTGCTCCGTCCGTCAATGCAACAGCTGAAAGAGCGGATTGACCGCGTACGCCATAAGGGCAGCAAAGGGGAGGGTAAAGAGCCAGGCATAGACAATTCGCACACTCACCCCCCAGCGTACCGCCGAGAATCGGTTGACTGACCCGACGCCCAGGATCGAGGAGGCAATTGTATGCGTGGTGCTGACGGGGAGCCCGAAGTGTGCGGTCCCGAGGAGGATGAAGGCCGCACTCGTTTCGGCTGCGAATCCGTGAACCGGCTCCATTTTCACGATACCCATACCGAGCGTACGAATAATCCGCCAGCCGCCGATCGCGGTTCCCAATCCCATCGCGACAGCACAGGACACGATCACCCATGTTGGCACGTCAACCCGATCCAACAGACCCCCTGAGACGAGCGCCAAGGTGATAATCCCCATGACTTTCTGTGCATCGTTCGATCCATGGCTGAATGCCATGAGACTGGAGGAGACCAATTGTAATCGCCTGAATAGAGTATTCCCCACGCTACGAGTGATTCGAAACGTCATCCAATAGATAGCGACGAGGAGAAAATACCCCACGAGAAACCCCATGAACGGTGAGAGGAAGAGCGCCTCCAGCACCGTGGTCAGCCCAGAAAATTTGACCGCTGCCATCCCGCCTTGCGCAAAGGCCGCTCCCACTAGGCCACCTAGTAACGCGTGAGAGGAACTTGTGGGAAGGCCCAAGGTGAGGGTGATGAGATTCCAGATCAATGCTCCAACCAAGGCCGCGCAGACTGCCCCTTGGTTCACGGCTGATGGCTCTACAATGCCCCCGCCGACCATCTTCGCGACCGCCGTCGACATAAACGCGCCGGCGACGTTCAGCGTCGCGGCCAGCAGTACCGCATGAGTTGGAGAAAGAACACGAGTGGAGACGACGGTGGCAATCGCATTCGCCGCATCATGCCACCCATTTGAAAAATCGAAGAGAAGGGCCAGGGCCACGACCAGGATAAGCACGAGAGTGATTTCACTCATTACAGTGCCTCGCTTTCGCAATGATACGGAATGGTCTGCCTTTTTCGTTTTGGTCTGCAGTCATGCCGATTTTCATGCCGCTGATTCTGCAGGGAACCAGTGCCTGGTCCTATTGCAGACACGACAGACTGAGAGCATCACCGGCACTTCCACGAGCACGCCGACCACGGTCACCAACGCGGCACCCGATTCCGGACCAAACAGGGCAATGGCGGTGGCGACGGCCAATTCAAAAAAATTGCTGGCTCCAATCAATGCACCCGGCGCCGCGACCGAATACGGCACGTTGAGCCAGTACATCAGTCCATAGGCCAGCGATGCATTCAGGTAGACCTGCAGCAAAATCGGAATGGCAATCAACACCACATGCCACAGTTTCCCGGTAATGTTTTCAGCCTGAAAGGCGAAGATCAGTACCAGCGTCAGCAGCAGCGCCACAATGGTGATCGGCCCGAACCGAGCCAACACGTTGACTTCAAACCACGCTGTTCCGTGCCGACGGATGAACCACAGCCGCGCCGCGGTCCCGATGGTCAACGGGATCACGATGAACGCGATGACCGAATACAGCAGCACTTCGAATGGGACGCTGAGAGAGGACGCGCCGCGGACCAGGAACCCGATGATCGGAGCGAACAGGGCGAGCATAATAAGATCGTTGACCGATACCTGGACCAAGGTGTAGGCGGGGTCGCCATCCGTCAGATAACTCCAAACAAACACCATGGCGGTGCAGGGGGCCGCCGCCAAGATAATCGAACCCGCAATGTATTGATCGGCTTCAGCCGGAGTGACCCAGGCGGCAAAGAGGTACCGAAAAAACAGCCAGGCGAAGAAGGCCATCGAGAACGGCTTGACCAGCCAGTTGACAAACAATGTCACGGCGAGGCCTTTCGGTCGCCTGCCGACATTGCGAATGGAGGCAAAGTCCACCTTCATCATCATCGGAATGATCATCAGCCAGATCAACACGGCAATGGGGAGATTGATGTGGCTACCTTGGCCGAATTCCAGACCACGGAAGGTCTGCACGAGGTCAGGCAGTGTCTTTCCAATGATGATCCCCGCCGCCATGCAGCCACCGACCCAGAGGGTCAGATACCGCTCAAAGAGATTAAGTTTCTTGCTCTCGCCTCCGATGAGCAGTTGCTCTAGAACATCCATCTCAACCCTTTCTTGATCAACAATTATTGATGTATTAGAGCCAAAAAAACTAACAACTTTTCGAGGGGGAACCCACTCTGTGACGTGACGGCTTTAACCCTTGGACTGCCTCTTCCAATTCCTCCAGGGCTTCTGCATTGACGGAATAGTAAATCCATCGGCCCTCGGGACGATCCTTGATGAGTCCCGCATCTTTGAGCACTTTTAAATGAAAGGACAAACGCGACTGCGCGCTCTTGAGCGCATCGGTGAGGTCACACACACACTGCTCACCATCTTTCAGACGCTCCATAATCTCCAGCCTCGTGTCGTCAGACAAGGCATGAAAGAGGCTCGCGCTTTGATCGCGCCGCTTGATTGTAATCATGACGTCTTTTCTATATCAAGAATTGTTGTTATGTCAAGAAGAGAGAATTGACCGCCAAGAACTTACACCCCAATCCTTCAGTTGCGCATCTAAAACAGCCATGTCTAGATAGAAACCCTACGTGTTCCCGGCGTGTTCATTCTACGGCATAAAACGCCAAAAAAGACCTCACTCCACCTGAATAGAACCAAGTAGTCAAACCGGCGCAAGGCCGCCCTAGGAGAGGCGTTCAGGCCTACTGGCAAGGGTTTGTGTGGAAGTACTAGAAACGCTTACAAAACCGCTGCTCTGCCATTAAGCTACGCCAGCCTGAATGTATCGGTCTGCAGACCCATCCCGACGCTCGTGAACGAAAACCTAACAACTGCATATGAACCTGTCAAGCGAACGGGTGGTGTGACCCGGTGCGTGTTCCGGTCTGCTTGGTCAGTCATTCCGGGGGTCTTGACAAGCCTTTCCTATTGACCGAACCCCAAATACCGGCGGCCGCGACCCCGTTGGCCCTGGTGTCACGAATAGTGGAAGGTCAGGTTGATGCCTGCTGGAGGGTGGCAAGCGCCTTTAAAATGGTCGGTGCTCAGTCCAAGAAAAGGTGAGATCGAGATAAAGATCCTCTTCTATCCCCAAGCTTTTTCACCCTGTTTCAACAGCCCTTTCCAAAGCATGGGCATTTTCTTTCTTGCCCTGTCGCGCCGTTCCCGTTGGCGTTCGACCATACGTCCGGCGACGAAGGCCGTCCGCACATTAGTTGATTGCTTGAGGAACGTCCGGACATGCGCTTCGGCTTGAATGGCATCCTGGTGCATGCCGAGGACATCCTGCACCGCGTGAGCTTTCTTGATGAAGCGTGTGGCCGGTTTGCCGACTACCGGCTCCGCGAGTTCCGCCGCATAGCGGGCCCGTTTTGTTTTAATCCGGATCTCGTGGATTTTGGCATTGCTGGGCGACGCACCTACCCGGCGAATCACCTTCCGCAGCTTCTTGAACTCTCGTGTGGCGAGGTCGCGCAATGTCACTGTGGATTCGACGACGGTCGGATCGTGCGTCGCTTGCTTGAGCCGTCTGATGAGGTCGAGGTACCGTGCGCTCTTCAACTCGCTCAGCAGGACCTCTTGGGCGTTGTTCCGCTGGGCTTCCAGGTGGGCGATGAATTGCGTGAGCGGCCGGCGGTCTCGTGCATCCAGCGCGGCAGATTCCTGACGGAAATAAGCGACCTGGACGTCGAGATCACGACCCGGTCCCAGCAGTTGGCCGAGCCAGCGCAACTCGTCCCGCAAGGAGTCTGCCCATTCAGGGACGAGCAGGGGGCTGGCTGCGCGCAGGACGGCGCGCAACTGTCTCGTGGCCACGCGCATTTGATGCAGGCTTTCAGGTTCCCTTCCGAGCCTGGCGCCGGGATCATGCGCGAGCAGCCATCGGACATGACGTCCGAGGGCCTGCTTCACATGATCCAGTACCGGCGCATCCGGTGCCGGTGGTGGCTCAGGACTGGGCGCGGGTAGGGAGAGTGCGCGAAATAACTTGGGGCGCCCGCCATGATCCTCGGCTCCCGCTCGACGGAGCTGCCGTTCGAGGTCGAGCAGTGTGCTGTCATTCCCATTCACCTGTTCGATTTCGAGTTCTCGAAAGCGCTGAATCTCCGCTCCGTTCTTCATGACCGACACGTGGTCGAGCGTGACATCTGCTACAGAGGCATTGTCCATGCGCACGCGGACGCCCTTGCGCCAGACCCGCAGGGTCGCCACCGGCACGAGCCGCCGCTGTCCGAGATGGAGAAAGAGCAGATCGCGGAATGTGGCCGGTGGCACAGACTGGCGATCGACTATCTCAATTTCCTGCCGGTCCTTCATCAGAGGGAGTTTCAGTTGCCAGGCCTGTTTCCCGTGCTCGACTCGACGGCGCAAGGTGATCCTCGCGTGAGCCAGGTCGTACTGGGAGGTGTCGTAGTAGGTCGAGGTCAGCAGGCGTCGCGGCAGCGGGATGCCGGGAAGATGGGGCAGGCGGAAACTGGAATCGATGGCCAGCTTAATCTCGCGCTCGAGTTTCGAGAAAACGGCGCGGGAGTAATGGCGAACGGGGAGACGGCTGTCGGGTCGAGTCATCGTGGATTCCCTCATGCCAAGAGCGGTTAGGCCAAAGGATGATACTTCATCTTTACCTGGATGTCGTGCTCGGGAAACCGCGAAGACTTGAGAGAATGCCCAGCGTGCCGGGAACGATGAACCGGAGTGAGCCAGAAATCAGAAGTGATATGCCGCTCTCGCGACAACGTTGAAGGCACTGTATTCGCCCCTGAGGCCGTAAGTCGGATCGAAGTTGGTCATCGTGGAGCGGTCGTGTTTTCATTTGGGCTACGACCCTATGGTGTGGCAAGGCAGAGGCACGACCCGACGACTACGTGGTTGTGGGAGGGGAGCCGTCGGCAGGAGTATGGGTCTGAGCCTCAAGGGCTTCGTCGAGAACTCGGAGCGACTCATTGAGGAGGTCTGTTGCACAGTTCAGGGTGATGTGAATCTGTTGGAGGGCCTCCTCCCATCGCCCTTCCTGGTGGAGGGTTTGAAAACGGCGATGATGTTCATCCATGATCGCTTGCTTCGCATCCAGCATGAGACTATCGACGGCTGTCACAGGTGCCTCCCATTCGTATGATCGAGCCCGCACGATAGCAGACCCTGTACCTACACAACAATCATACGAATGGGTGGATAATGTGATGGTTTACCTATCATTTATAAGATATTGGTTTGCATGTTTTATATATACGTATAGTGCGGTGATCACCGGACCTTCCTACTTCTATCACACCATGTACGCATCCGCCGGTTCGGTCCTCCGCATTTCGAGAAGCGGGGCTGTTCTCCGGCTTGACGGGTCGCCAATAACGGGGGTATCTTGCCTCGGTCGATTCATTCACTGAGGAGGAGCTGATGCACAAGATCTCAAGCTGGACTCTGGTCGTGGGTGGATTCCTACTCACCTCCTGCTCCTCAACCGAATGGGTCCACCCCAACAAGCCCTCGTCCGAATACACAATCGATTACGATAAATGCGAGATGGCCGCCATGCGGGACCCCAAGCTGCAGCAAGGCAATCGGCTCCTAATCCTCCAGGCCACAGACCGGTGTCTTCAAAAGGAAGGCTGGCGGTTGATCGAACAGTAGCAGTAGTTTTTCCTCTCCTCCTCTTCGTGAGGGAAACCCCTCTCATTCTCACGTGTATCAGTCGCCGACCCTGACCGCTCACACTTCCGGGTAAGTCGGTGGGAAGCGCGATCTCGCGCCTAAACCGGCACAACCTCGCTCACGTCCGCTCGATACACAATTTACATGCAGTTTACAAGGAATTCACAGGACCGGAATGTCTCCCGGTTAAGGTAGAGACACATGAATAGGCAGAAAACATTCACACCAATCCTGGAGCAGGTCATGAAGAACACAGACGCCTATCTGTTCGTACTCACGATCTCTCTCTTGCTTGCCACAGCGATCATTCAGGCGATTCGGACATTATTAGCCATGCGCGCACGAACCATCTTTCCTCTTCTTCGGATACAGGCAGGGCAACACTGCGTCACGATGATCACCTCCGCTCGAACCACGGATGTTATCGTCTGCCCACACTGTGCATCGTCCTTTAATCGCTACATCGACTCGAACCATGGCACATTTGCACAACCAAGGGAGGCCCTATGATCACTGTCGATCGGCTCATGACCCGCCAAATGATCAATATCGAAGTAGGCACCTCAGCCATTGAGGCGGCGAAGCTTATGACAAGCCACAAAATCGGAAGCGTGTTCGTGAAACAGGATAACCGCATCGTCGGCATCGTGACGGAGCCGGACATTGTCCGGAAAGTCGTCGGGGCAGAGCGGGTGCCCTATTACATCCCGGTGGAAGACATCATGAGCAGCCCCGTCATCGGCATCGACGGTCGCCGCTCTGTAACCGAAGCGGCCGATCTGATGGAACAACACGGCACACGCCATTTGGCCGTGTTCAAAGGCGACTCGATTGTCGGGATCTTATCGGTGCGGGACTTGCTGCATCCGGTTTCCATCGATGAGTTTTGAGCGTTCATGGGTAGCGTCACAAGAAAGGGGCTCGTAGACGTGGGATTTGATCTCTTCCCATCACTCTTTGCAATGGGCCTGCGTTTCGCCCTGGTACTCGGAATCATGCTGTTCATCGTCTCACTCGGTCGAGATGCCTGGAACGTATTTTCGAGGTACGAATAGGACCATGACGCAAACCACAATGGAACAGACTCTCTCGAACGGCTGGCCCAAGCGATTCATCATCTCGCTCACGGCCTACGACATCACACGCGTCTGGGAAGCGGGTACGCGATTCATCCTGAGCCTGCTTACCCTGACGATTCTTCTTGGCCTGGCAGGCGGCGTCGCAAAAACATTTCTCGACCTGCGGCTTCTCCTGTCCGCCGATCTTGAGGTCGCGCTCCGACACATCATTGTCGATGCGTTAACCTTGCTTGCGGTCGTAGAAGTCTTACGAACGACGCTGACCTACTGTTCAGACGGGCGAGTGCGCGTCACGTTTATCGTGGACACCGTGCTCGTCGTCATGTTGACAGAGATCATCTCCCGATGGTTCACCGGCGGGGAGTGGCATCAATTCGCGATACTGGGAGGCATCTTACTCACGCTGGGTCTCATTCGCATCGTGGCTGTCCGATACAGCCCGGCGCCGCCGACGTTTACGCAACAGGCCAATCAAGCGGGGCCATCATTCCCCTAACCTAAACAGGAGGTACCTATGCCTACAAGTTCTCTTCTTGAATCAGATCTGGAAGTTCATCCTTTACGACAGGAGCGTCCAGATTCCGATGTGCTCACCGAAACCATTCTCGACCATCTCGATGAACAGACCGTCATCAGTCTGGATACGCTCGTCTGCCTCATGCCTCAATACACCTGGAATCAAATCTTCCACCGCGTCGACCAACTCGCCCGATGCAACAAGATCGTCCTTCGCAGACACCGATTTGAGTACACGCTCTTCTCGATCAATTTCGTGGCATAACCACATCCTTCCCGGCGGTTCATCACCGCCCTCACGCCGCGTTCCCCACAGTTTCCGGACAGGCGGGTGATGGCCCGGAACAGGAGGGAACGGGCGTATGCTCGATCGGCCGGTTGCCGATCGAACGATGCTTGCCTCTCAGCGCAGGCCCATCACCGACAGGAAGACCGCTGCTCTTGACCGCCGCATGCGTTTTTGCGCAATTGAATCTGTGGCGTCACAGGGTGGTGCGGCGCTCTGACACTCCCCGACGAGGAACGCTCACCCGCAGCCTGAATAATCAGTGAGGCTTATTTTTGTGTAAGGCCGTTTCTCGAAGATCCCGGCTGAGTGGTGTGGCGAATGATCTTGCCCTCCACGAGGTAGACCACCAGCTCGGCGATGTTGGTGGCATGATCGGCCATACGCTCAAGGTATTTGGCGATGAAACTCAAGCGAATGGCGCGTGAAATCGTGTGAGGGTCCTCGAGCATGAATGACAGCAACTCACGGAATAATTGCTCCATCAGATCATCGACGAAGTCGTCGTCCATGAGCACTTTCCGAGCGAGCGTGGCATCATCCTTGACGAACGCATCAATGCTTTCCTTCACCATCATCCGCGCCAGATTACCCATCCGCGGGATATCGATGTAGGGTTTGAGCTGCGGCTCTTCGTTCAGCTCGATCGACCGCTCGCAGACATTCTCCGCCAGGTCGCTGATTCGCTCGAGTTCGGTGGCGATTTTCATCGCCGTCGTCACCAACCGCAAGTCTCGTGCGGCAGGCTGATGGAGGGCCAGCAACCGGATACTGTCTTCGTCGATCTCCACATCCAAGGCGTTGACCTGGTGGTCCCGCTCAATCACCTGGCGGGCCAGGGTCGAGTCGCGCGTCACCAGTGCGGTGAGGGCCTTGTCGATCTGATTCTCCGCCAGACCGGCCATTCGCAGGAGCTTGGTCTTTAACTCACCGAGTTCTTCGTCAAAGTGGCGCTGTGTCATAATGTTCAACCAAATCGTCCGGTGATGTAGTCTTCGGTCTGCTTCTTGGAAGGCGTGGTAAAAAGCTGTTTCGTGAGACCGAATTCCACCAGTTCGCCGAGGTACATGAACGCCGTCCAATCCGACACCCGTGCTGCCTGCTGCATATTGTGCGTGACGATCAGGATTGTCACACGCTTTTTCAAATCGAGCAACAATTCCTCGATACTGGCTGTGGCCATCGGGTCGAGCGCCGACGTCGGCTCATCCAATAACAGCATTTCCGGGTCGGTGGCCAAGGCACGGGCGATACAGAGTCGTTGCTGCTGGCCTCCTGATAGTGACGTCGCCCGCGCGAGTAACCGATCCTTGACTTCTTCCCACAGGGCGGCGCTTCGCAAGGCCTGTTCGACCTTCTCATCCAATAGCTGTCGGTCGGTGGTGCCTCGAACTCTCAGGCCGTAAGCGACGTTCTCATAAATGGACTTGGGAAAGGGGTTCGGCTTTTGAAACACCATGGCGACCCGCATCCGCACCTCGATGGGATCGACCTCGCGTGCCAGGATATTGCGGCTATCGGGATAGAGCAGAATCTCACCCTCGTAACGGTTCCCTGCATAGAGATCGTGCATCCGGTTAAAACAGCGGAGAAAGGTGGATTTGCCGCAGCCTGACGGCCCGATCAATGCCGTGATCTGGTATTCGGCAATGGGGATCGACAAGTTCTTCAGCGCCAGCCGGCTCCCATAGGAGAAACTGAGAGCTCGTGTCTCTGCCTTGAGCGGTTTGGGCCAATCCTGAGCGTGGGGTGACTCGACGAGATTCATGCTACCAGGTGACCTGCTTTCGCATACGATAGCGCAAATAGATGGCCACTCCGTTCATGGCAAGAGTCATCCCGACCAACAGCACGCCGGCAGCCGCCGCGTTGCTGGCGAAGTCCTCGCCGGGCCTCGACACCCATCCGAACATCTGAATGGGCATGACCGTAAAAGGGGACAGGAGCCAGTCAAACGAGACATACGGCGGGTGTGTGGTAATCGGAGCCGGAGGCAGAAAGGCAATAAAGGTGAGGGCGCCAATCGTGACGATGGGGGCCGTTTCCCCGATTGCTCGGCTCAAGGCCAGAATAATGCCGGTGAGGATGCCGGCTGCGGAATAGGGTAGCACGTGATGTGCGACCGTCTGCCACTTGGTGGCGCCCAACGCATAGGCCGCCTCGCGGATCTCCACCGGAATCGCGCGAATCGCTTCCCGCGTCGTGACGATCACCACGGGGAGAATCAAGAGTGCCAACGTGAGGCCTGCCACAAGAATGTTTTCGCCGAGGCCCAGGATGTAGACGAACAGCCCGAGCGCCAGCAATCCATAAATGATCGATGGCACGCCGGCCAGGTTCGTGACCGTCACCTCGATCAATTCGGTCATCCAGGTTCTCCGCGCATACTCTTCCAGGTAGATCGCCGCCGCGACGCCCAGCGGCACACCCACGACCGCCGTGACCAGCATGATTAAGGTCGAACCGACCCACGCCGGAAGGATGCCCGCTTTTGCGGCATGGCGAGACGGAAATGACATCAGGAACTGCCAGTCGATTCGCGTGACACCTTCGACCAGGAGCGCCCCGAACAACAACACCAGCGTTCCGACTCCGATGGCGAGTGAGCAGAGACCCAATACCTTGAACAATGCCTCGGCAATCTTGCGCCGCCCTATGGAAGGGCGCGGATGTGGAGAGGACTGTGCCGCCATCAGTACACCTCCCGAAATCGCTTCCGCATCATATGGCCAAGGATGTTGAAGGCGAAGGTCAGTACGGCCAACACGAGCCCTGCTGCAAAAATGCTCTGGTAACCAATGCTGCCATGAGGCAGATCACCGAGAGCCACTTGCACAATGTAGGCGGTAATAGTGGCCGCCGGCTCCAGAGGATTCCAGGTCAGGTTCGGGTTTTGCCCCGCTGCGATCGCCACCACCATGGTTTCGCCGACCGCACGCGAGATTCCGAGCACATAGGCAGCCACAAGGCCGGACGTGGCAGCCGGTACCACTACTCGCCAGGCAGTCTGCAGGCGGGTGGCTCCCATCGCATAGGAACCTTCCCGCAGCACCATCGGCACGGCGCGCATCGCATCCTCGCTGAGCGAGATCACGAAGGGCATGATCATAATGCCGATCACGATACCGGGCCCGAGCATGTTGAAGCCCGGTAGATCCGGCCAGAGCCGTTGAAGTGCAGGGGTGACCACGATCAGCGCAAAATACCCGTACACGACGGTCGGGATGGCGCCCAGGAGTTCTAATGTAGGCTTCATAACTTCCCGCAAACGAGGCGAGGAGAATTCGGAGAGATAGATCGCCGCCACGGTTCCCAGAGGAATCGCCACGAGCAGACCGACCGCGCTGGTGACCAGCGTGCCGGCGAGCAGGGGCAGAATCCCGTAGTGAGGATCGGCAAAAAGGGGAGTCCAGAGCGTATCAGTAAAGAAGTCTGTGAGGGGCACCGTCCTGAAAAACCCCACCGATTCAGAGAGGAGCACCGCGATGATCGTCACGGTTGTGGCCACGGAGATCAGGGCGGCAACAAACAATCCGCCTTCGATCGCCCGTTCTCGTCGCTGACGGGCACGGCGTCGCGCAGCCGCCTCCGCTTTGGCGTCCGGCTTCTTGATACGAATCGCCTCCTGCATCGCCACGACAGACTTACTCATCAACAGACTGACCTCTTCGAACGTGAGCCCACGAATCCGAGCCAGGTCGGGAGCCGCATGGAGATCTACCGTTTGGGTGGACGACTCATGATTTCTTCAACCGTCAGTCCGACTTCAGGCACCCCGCCAAAACCGGTTCCCGCGACGCCTTTGCTAAACCGCTCACGCGCCATATTATAGGCTTGCTCCTGCAAGGGAATATACCGGACTTCTGCGATCAGCTTGGGGCCTTCCGTCAGGTAGTAGTCGACGAAGTTTTTCACCTCTGTCCGCTTGGCTGCAGCCTCGCTGACATAGATGAAGAGCGGGCGTGAGAGGGGCTGATAGCTGCCTTTGACGACATTCTCCGCACTGGGCAGCACTGGTCCATTCTTTCCGACAATGGCAACCGCCTTCAGTTTCTTCATCTGCGCTGCGTAATAGGCAAACGGGATGTACCCCAACGCATTCTTATTGTTCTCAATCCCCTGTACGAGCACATTATCGTCTTCGCTCGCCGTGTAGTCGCCGCGGCTGGACTTCGGCTTTCCAACGATGGCATCGGTAAAGTAATCGAATGTGCCGGAATCGGAGCCGGCGCCAAAGAGCACAAGCGGCGCGTCCGGCCAATCTGAATGGATCTGGTTCCATCTGGTGATTTTGCTCTGCGCCGCCGGTTCCCAGATTTTCTTCAACTCTTCGACCGTCATCGAGGTGATCCAGGTGTTCTTCGGGCTCACCGCCACCGTCAAGGCATCGAATGCGATGGGCAGTTCGTAATAGGCAACGCCGTTCTTCTGACAGAGGTCCATTTCTTCCTTGAGGATCGGTCGAGAGGCATCCGCAATGTCTGTCTCCCCTCGACAGAACTTCTTGAATCCGCCGCCCGTGCCTGCAATGCCGACGGTCACTCTGATGCGTCCCCGGTTCGCTTTTTGAAATTCTTCCGCCACCGCCTCTGTGAGCGGATACACCGTACTCGACCCATCGACTTTAATGAGAGCTGTTTGGTCAGCGTGCACCTGGTGACTTCCAGAGCCGAAGACCCCGAGAAACCCGGCCATCGCCATATACCCAACAAAACGTGCAACCAACATGTGCATGTGCGCTCCTCCCATCCTTCTAAAGTCTTGTGACATTTCGCCCTGCCGATCGCATTCTGAAATCGTTCGCTTCATCAACTCGTAAACCTAGAGACCGCCCATTCCGCTATTGTCACAGATATGTAAACTTTGTGTTAACTCGCAAGAGAAGGAGGTTGTTCATCAACCTTGGCCGTTGTGTGGCGGGGCTATGTCGTGAAACGGACAGGCAAGGTAATTTACACGTTCTTAACATCCGAGTTACAACACGATAACACTTCCTCACTAGACTCACGGCCGTTACTTCCTATGCTCTTTCCCATCGCACCACACGTAAAAATGTCTCGGATACAGAGAATGCTTCTTACCGATCGATCAGTTCGGACGGCCCAAAAGCTCCAGTCCATTCCGTCCAAGGGTCTGGAAATTCATCTATGAAGCAGCAATCTAGGGTCATCATCGGCCCCCTAACGATCGATAAGTTACGCCATCTAGTACAGATGGGAAACCGTTCCATTCATTTAACCCCGATAGAATTTGCTTTGTTGTGCACCCTCGCGGAATGCCCGGGAAAAGTGTATCGGCGTGAGGAACTGTTAAACCGGGTCTGGGGAGAAGGCCTCTACGTCGAAGTTCGAACAGTTGATGCGCATATCTCGAAGTTACGACACAAACTTCGAATGTCGGAAGACTCACTAAGCTTTGCGGAAACGGTGTGGGGCATCGGATACCGGTTGCGCGATCCTTCCTCCTGAGTCCGGCGTATCAGTCACCCGAGCGCCTTTCTGTCTGGGTAATGAGGAAGATGTTGAAACCAAACCACGCAGGGCGACAGGTCGTCGCAAAAAAATTAACAGCTTCGTAACGGGAACCTGAGAAGAGCGTTACAGGAACGCGATATACAGCAGCCACCGAACATGTGTTGCCCACGCTGTAGCCGGCAACCTGAAGCAAATCTCACTAGGCCTCTCCTTTGAGGCGTTGGAAAGGGGAAGAATGTTTATGCGCAGCAATCGAGTCGTTCTTGCAGTCTGGATTCTAGGCATGGGGGTTTCGCTTTTAATGGGCGCACCTGCGACAGCGGCCGATCCCGCCAATCAGATCCAGGGGCCGGCACAGGATGTACTAGGGGCTCAGGCGCCTAGTCCCTCTCCCTCTGTGTCGGATCCCGTGCCGAATCTGGAGACGCGCTTAGGCGCTATCGAGGAGTGGAAAGCCAAGATCGAAAGGCTTCCGTCGCTGAGCAACAAGTTTAACATCGGTCTGAACGCCTTGCAGATCCTCTACACACACCAGAACGCCCATGTCGCCGAAGGCAAAAGCCAAGATAACATCTCGATACGACGGTCCGAGTTCCTCATGTACGGAAAAATCAACGAATACGTCCCGAAATGGCATGCGCTGATGGAGTTTCAAAACAACGGCTTGACCGCCAACACACCGGGTTGCAACGCGGGGACAGATTGTTCTAGCAGGGCAGCTAACCCTCTTGGCACTAACACCACGACCAATTATTTCCGTGAATCGTATGTCGATTTTAGGCCGATAATCGGCATCGCCCCCAATCTCAACGTCATTCGGGCGGGTGTTTTCCGTATGCCCTGGGGTATTTTCACGGAAACCACCGGCGGTCTCCGCGATATCATCAGCACACCCTTCCTCAACACGGTCGGCGTTGGCGGCGGATCCAGGAATAGTACGGCCGGCCAGGTTGATTTCCTTCAAGAGCGCGACCTCTTTGCCGATGTCAGAGGAACTCTGTTCAACCGGCTGGAATACGTAGGCGGGGTCATGAACAACAATAACGTTTTCTCCCAGAACGTGGGCTCCAATGGCCCAAAAGTCGGCTATGGACGTGTCCGTTTTCTCGTTACCGACATTTCGTTCATCAGCTTTACGACGCTTCAGGGAGAGAGCAATAACACCGGTACCCAAAACAACGGGCGCGGGAAAGGAGCCTTTGACCGGTACGGGGTTGATTTTCGCTATGCTTCTCGCTACCTTCCAGGGTTCATGATGCAGGGGGAGTATTGGCAAGGACACGACGGAGCCAACCAAACGAATGTCGGCCTTCCGGCTCAAGGATCCTGTGGTAACCCTGTCCAATGCGGCGGAAACGGAGCCCCCGGTGTTGAACGAAGGACCTGGTATGTCTACGGCAAATATTATATTTCCAGTGGGCCGCTCGAGAAGTTTGAGCCGATTGTGATGTACGAACAGTTCGATCCCAATACCAGCGTGGGCAATGATATGTACACGCGCACTATCGTGGGAGTAAATTACTACTTTGAAAATCTTCCGCCCAAGATCCAGACTAAGATCTCGGTCGATTATGAGTTTCGTCACCATTCGGGAAACGGCCCCGGTACTGCGATCCCCAACACGGATCCCTTCGCACAGAATATCTTCCTGGTTCAATTTCAGGTCCGTTACCAGTAAAGAGGTGGATGATGAAATGGACGATGGGTGGATATGTAACAAGGGAGAGGTAGTGTTGATGCGCCATCACTATGCATAGGACGAGAGTTATCACATCTCATCTTTGCCCGGTATCAGCGAAGAATAGTATCCTCTAATGGGTAAATGCGTATCGCCATTGAAGGCTGGCGTGAAGATTCTTCATCTTCAACGCGGCGGGTCCTCATTACATCAGGCACATACATGGCCTGAAATTCATGGAACATGTTGGGCGAGCCAACTTGTCGTGCTCGCGGTGTGTTCGTTCACGATGGCAGGTTGTACGAACGCTCGAATCGTCAATGAAACGCCGACGGGAGGAACAGTCCTCTACTCATACGTTGAGGAACAAGATGTGCTGACCTCGCCAGGGCGAAAGGATGCCCTGCTCCTTCTTGATGAAAAATGCCCATCCGGTTACCGTATCACTCGGGAGGGGGAAGTCGCTCAAATCGACAAAGCTGTCGATAAAGCCTGGATGGGACAGGTGTCCCGGGATGGGCAGCCGAATCGGGAAAAGCGCTGGGCGATCCAATTTGCCTGCAAATAGGCCCCTCGTCGTTCAGCCGTTGGAAGACGGCCGGTGAGTTGTGCCATCTCCGAGTTCATCAGGTGAAATGGATGAGACCGCCTGCACATAAGTTCCTTAAGCGAGTTGACTTCGCATACGGCGGAAGTACCGGTGCCGGACTCCTATTCGTGTTGTGTTGTCTGCCGGTGCTGACAGCCTGCGGACTCACCAGTCAGCAGCGAATTCTCTATGAGTCGTCAGGTATTCAGGTCGGCATCGTCACTGATTTGTCAACGGATGAACAGTCCTCACCTCCCGTGACGAACAGACACCCTGCAGATTTCACCCCACGGGAATTTCGCTCACTCCTCGGCTCACTGGAGGTATCGGGGTGGAGCGGGGCGATCCTGGGGGCGTTCGGCACCCCACTACCGAGGCCGGTGTTCACCGACGCGGAATTGACCTTGCTGGGTGAGCCGCTTGCCGTGGCGTTTCGCGAAGCAACCAAACGAGAACGCGTGTTCTTCGTGATTCAAAATCTCAATGCGCCTTATGAGACAGATCGAACATCCGGCAGCCTTTTCTTTCGAGATGAATATCTCCACGTCATACTCACCGATCATTATGCTTTTCTTAAAGCCGACACTGGAGGCGATGAGACGCGCGATCCGCGCGACACAAAGGGCATGAAACTATGGGTGGCGGGACCGGCACAGGCCGTCACTGTGCCTGATGAAAAGAAGCCGCACTGGACTTCCTTTGAAACGGTCCATATTTCACTGAAACCGGCGGAGGTACTGGCAGCACAGAGAGTTCCCCAAACAGAAACGGACTCAGCTCGCCCCCGGGCGGCAGTGCCTGCAACTGGACAGCCGGCGGCGAAGGCCGCCATCCCGGCGCCGAACGCGACAGAACGCGTGGATGACTTGCGCCTGCAAATCCGCGAACTCACCAGCGCTAATCTTGATCTTCGCTCTCAACTAAAAGAGCAATCTGAAACGATGGAGAAACTGAAAACAGAACTCGAGCAACTTCGCAACGAGATAAGAACGGGAAACTCGAAGCCTTCCCCCGAACGTAAGCCCTCTCGCAAGCAGACCGCACCGTAAGAATTTACACAGCGTTAACAATCCGTTATCAGTCTAATAACATGCTGCCCCTATACTCTGCGGTGTATGGGGCGCGTGAATCGAACCGTGGTCAGTAGGAGGGACAGAATGAATGTGATCCGACGCACAATCCTGTTGGGACTGAGCCTTTGTTTCAGTCTGGGGCTACTCTCTGGTTGTACGACCGGCGCGATGCACACACGTGAACAGGAGGCCATCATGGACCTGCTTGCGCAGTGTGAGGCGGAATTCCGTCAAGGCAAGACCGATCGAGCACTCGAAACTGCGTCGAAAGCGATTGGACTCACCCCTGATCGAGCTGAAGCATGGAACACGCGAGGATTCGTATATGCCTCCCAGGGACTGATGGGACAGGCGGTCGAAGACTTTACGAAAGCCGTCCGATTGAATCCGGCCAATGCCACCTACCAGAGTAACCTTGGTGTCGCGTATCTGGAATCGGGAAATTCTGCACTCGCTCTTGACGCATTCAATCAAGCCCTTCAGGTGGGACCACAGTCCGCGCTTACCCTCAATCACCGCGGCATGGCTTACAGACATCTCGGGAAGTTGGAAGAGGCCCTACGCGATTTCAATGCCGCGGTTAGGCTCAAAGGGCAGGATGCGACAACTTATGCAAACCGTGCTGTCGTGTACGCACTTCAGCAGCATTACGATCAGGCTAAAGGTGATTTGGACCGAGCGGCGGGCTTAAATGACGCGTTGCCGGAGGTGTTTCAAAGTCGCGGATTGATTGAAATGCTTGTCGGTCAATTTGACAAGGCCGAAAAAGACTTTTCGCGGGCGCTAGCGCTTGGTGCTGGTGATACATTGCTCTACTACAACCGAGCCATCGCCAGATCTATACTGGGGGACTCAGCCGGTTCACAGCAGGACTATGAGAATTCCTGCCGAAAAGGGTACATCCCTGCGTGTGGGTTCAGCAAGATGAGTTCTCAGACGGTTATTCCTAGTCTTTAGACTGCGCGCATTTAACGATCGCCGAGTGCAAAACTAACTTGCGCAATAAGTCTGGTGCTCCAGAGGATAATAGCCGTCTGTGAGATTAGGAAAATCTTCTATCCCATAGGACCCATATTCGCCGGTCTTCCAGATGTGCATGCAGCGCGCCACGACGTAGGGTTCTGTACGGGTAAGACCATCCACAGCCACGGAGTGAGACCCTTGGGCCACGGCAACGACGACAAGCTTATTACCAAACCACAGCGCATTGGCATCGACTGTACCGGGATACATGATCGCGAACTCAGACGTACCCCTGGCAGTTTCTGCCGGTCCATAAGCGGGATGCCGCTCCAAGGGCAGTTCCTGCGCACGGATGAGAATGCCATCAGCTGATTGCTCTACGCCGACAATGCGGCCAGCAAGTTGGACTGCACGCCCCTTGAAGACATCCGGCTTCGCCTCTAAGACGCCGAATTCGAGTGGGGCTGCGTCACGTGTGGCTTCCGGTGGAAATAAGGAGGGAGTTGAACATCCGACAAACACGGTCGTCGCAGCGATTCCAATTATGAAGTTGAGGATGGTCTTCATGATCCACCTCCTGTGAAAAAGCTATTGCGTAACACGCTTGTAACATTCCGTTAACGTTCTTGTAACACAGGAGTGACGAACCTTCAAGAACACAATTGTGAAGATTTTCCTAACGGTCACCGGGGCTGATGTGGTGTAGACCTATTCCTGTAGACACCAACCAATTCATGAAAACCTGTAACGAAGGAGCGAGACAATGAACACTCGTCATCTTATGGCCCTAGTCGCAACTGTATGGGCGCTCTTGCCTGCGTGTACTGCCAGTTCACCGTTCCCACCCAAAGTGACGGAAAACCTCGATCCGACCTTTCATTTTGAGGCGTGGCGTGACGCGTCTCCCAGGACTGAGGCAGGGAAGGCCGATTCAGGCAGTAAAGTCGAGCTGGCAGGTCGGATCGTCCAGACTTCCACAAACGGCAAAGGCATCATAATTGTCGCGGAGCAACTGCCTATCGTGAAACACCCCGTGTATGGACCAGCGGAGCTTGCGCAAAAACGAGCAGGGGACTACGAGTTCGCATTTCTCTATCCAGGGGAACTTGACCTACAGGCTTTGAGGATTGGAAACAAGTTCATCATGGTCGGAACGACCAGTGGCAGGAAACCGGTCATAGTGAATGGAGTGCCCAAAAGCGAGCCCTACTTGGTAGCCAACTGCATTCATGTCTGGCAGACAGGAAGGAGCGAAATTGCCGACTTTAAAGAGGGTGTCGGAGGAGGCTATTCGCCCCTTCCGGAGAAGACGTACTGCGTCGATCAGCAGGAGAATTTCCTGAAGAGATCTTCACCCACGGCAAGCGGATTTAACTGATGCTTTGCCAGAGCTGTTTCAAAGTCGCGGATTGGTTCAAGTGCGGGTCGGCCTGTTTGACAAGGCTGAAAAAGACTTTTCTCGGGCATTAGCGCTTGGCGCTGAAGATACGCTGCTCTACTACAACCGTGCAGTCGCCCGATCCATATTGGGAGACTCAGCCCGTTCGCAACAGGACTATGAGAATTCCTGCCGAAAAGGGTACCTCCCTGCATGCGGGTTCAGCAGGATCAGTTCTCAGATGGTTAGTCCTAGTCTCTAGACCACGCGCAAGTGAACGGTCATTGAGTAGAGAGAATTAATTTACGACTGCGTTCATGTCTGGCAGACAGGAAGGAGCGAAATTGCCGCCTTTAAAGACGGCCTTGGAGGAGGCTATTCACCCCTTCCGGAGAAGACGTAATGCGTCGCTCAACAATAGAGGAGAAATCCGGAAAGTGGCCACTAGCGCAGTTAACCGTTGAAGAGACGACATCGCGAATGGGAGCGTATAACGGCGTCTAATCCGATGCACGATTGCTGGTCGATTTAAAGTATTACCTCCCGTACTTATTGGGTAGCGTCATGACAAATGGCAAGGATGTCATCCTAATGATCAGTTCAAACGAATCGTTTGCACATTCACTAAAGCAAATGCTCAGTGACAATGGCTATTCAGTCACACTGGCCTCTGGTGAGTCTATGGCGCTTGTTCAGGCTCAGCGGCCGGAAACCTCCTTGGTTCTGGTAGATCGCTTATCCGCAAATTTCAAATCCATACGGCAGCATCCATCGTTGCGTAAAATCCCTGTCATAATCGTTCAACAACCCGGATCGCCCTGGAGAGAGGAAGATTGCATAGACGACCTTGACGCCGGGGCCGATGCATGGCTTTGCGACCACAATTATCGCCAGTTGTTGGCACGAATTCGGGCGATATTGAGAAGATTGCAATACAGCGGAACATCGTCCAATCACCTCGAAGCCGGTGGAATTCGGGTCGATGTGGAGAGGCACGAGGCGAGTGTCTACGATCGGTCGGTTGAGTTGACGCCGAAGGAATTTATGATCCTCACTCAATTCGCCCGAGCCCCGAATCGGGTGTTCTCACGGCTGGAACTGCTGAATCGGATCTGGGGGGAAGACTACGCGCTGGAAGAACATGCGTTAGATGTACACATCCATTCGCTGAGACAAAAGATCGAACCCAACCCATCCCGACCAACCTTCATCGTAACAGTGAGAAAAGTAGGCTTTAAACTTCTCCCCGGATAGACCAGTGCACTTCGGAAGTACCTGGGCCTTACTCCAGCAGGTCCGTCATTCGCACCGCCATTATCGGGTCCTTGCCTGCCTAATCGTTGGGTCGCTACTCCCAGCCTGTGCTCCTACTCCAATATTTCCGCCAGAAGTTCTCGATAAGGTGGATAGAACCGTGACCGTTGAGAGCCTGGCAGCAAATCCAGATCGCTATAAAGATCGCACCGTTGAGCTCGGCGGACAAATCGTCGGATCGATCGCGGAGCAAGACGAGGTACACATATTAGTGCGGGCGCTCCCGATTCGGACGGCACCCGTCTATGGACCCGTAGACACTGGCCGATTGAACGGGATGTTTGTCATTCGCTATGCAGGGAAAATAGCCACGCAAGATTTGCAGGACGGCAACATGGTGGTGGTGATCGGCGCCGTGATTGGCGCAGTCGCCGACAGTCTGACGGGAACACCAGTACGCCGTCTCACAGTGACCGCAGAGTGCTTCCATATCTGGAGGACTCAAGGTAATCCAATAGACGATTTCCCATGGATTGCGTCCGCTTGGTACTGGCCCCTGATCCAACAGACCTACTGCGTCAACCGACCAAACATTCTACTGCCTGTCACATGACAGGGGGACCATCTCTCTGCCGATACTAACAAGCAAAACCAGTTCTTTTTGAATCCCACGCAAATCAATCCGCAACCTCTGAGTTTCGGAGCTATCTTTCAACCCTCTCCGACGAAGGGGTTGAGCAAGGCCCTCGGCTGCAGTACTGTGGTGGTTTAGAGATCATGCTTTACGACCTTACCTATGCCCCGTTCGCGCCACCCGGCTGAGGTGATGGTCAGTGCCCCTGCCACTCAGACAATAGCTTATGATCAAGCTCAGTGTGGAAAAGAATTTTGCCTTGCCCCAACTGCCCGGCGAACCGTTGGCCCTTCGGCTGTGTACATCGACCTACTATGGATATCGGAAGGCCATTGATTGGGACGGGCCGGCATCACGCTCCGGCATCCGATCGAAGCCCGCAAAGAGGTGTGGCAACTCACGCTCCCTCGGGACACGGCCCGATTGGAATTAGAGTTTACCGGCGGCCGCACAGGCCCGCCGGAGTCTCTCATAACCCTCCTCTTCGCACACCTCCGCGGGCCATCCGTAAAGCCGATTGCCGGTTGCTCACACTGCAGACATGGATTCACGTTCGCGGGGTCAAAGGTCCCTTGGCTGATGTAGTGCTGGACTCGACCCCTGCGTAAGCCTCCCGATCCGATGACAACCGGTCGGGAGGAAAACCGCCCCTTTCAGTAACACGGGCTTTATGGATACAGGATAGATCGAGATCTTGGGACCAGAAGTAGGTGGGCCGACCAAGTACGTATTGCAGCAGCTGACGTTTTTGCACACTCAAATCCCACGATTATGTTTTGCTATTTGCAAGGCAACCACAATAAGGGTTATGGTCCTAATCTAATGAGCGTGGGAGCTCTACATGAAATGGTTAATCGAGGGAAGAGAGGGGTTTGTTACAGATAGCTCGGTGAATTCAGCCCTGGAACCTCATCGAAAAGAGAATATCCTTCACAAATGATTCCTACCCTTCTCGCCGTCAGAAGATCCTTACTCCTTGGAGTGACGCCCTGTCGTTCGCATGGAAAGACCTGGTGGAAGGCCAAACTTCTGATCAGCTCATGTGGGATGTTCCTCACGTTCTCGGTGCTCGCCTGTACCGAACCATTATTCCCACCCGCTGCGGTCAAGGATCTGGACCCTGCTCTGCAGATGGGGATCTTTAACCCAGAGGCCGACATCTATTTCAAAGGCCATCTTGCCAGGGCAGGCGGTCGGATCATTGCCATTGAGCAGACGTCTGATGGAACGTTGATTACAGCCGAGGAGTTGCCTCTCACTCAAGCCTCGACTCGTGTTGTGGAGACCGCCAAATCTGATGGCTGGTTTGTGTTTTTGTACGGGGGACAGATAGACGCTGCAGGGCTCCAGCAAGGAAATGAGTTCATCATGGTGGGAATCGTAGAAGGAACCCAACGAGTCACCATCAAGGGCGTCCAGCGGCCGGCTCCCTATTTGGTTGCTCGATGCGTGCACGTGTGGAAATCCGGCCGCTACGCGAGCACTGACTTCCCTAATTTGCCTGATGGATATTACCCGTTAGAACAGCAAACCTATTGTCTGCCATCGGTTCACTAACGTGGCCTTCTCGATCTGTTCTCAACCCTCCCTTTGTCTCTCAGAAGGTAGTGGTGAATTATGTCAACGGAACACCGCAGAAACATGCTTATATCAGTATCTGTACAATCAATTTCACGCTCGCGGTCTCTGTTGTTGATCTCTTAACGGGAACCGCTGCAAAGGGAGGCCGTCGGGGTATGCTGCGACGCGATCTGGACCTCAAAAGGAATTCCCGGTTTACCGACCCCGCCATCACTCTGATTTCGATCGGCCTCCTGCTTTCAGTTGTGAACTGTAGCTCGCCGTCTCATCCTGGCGTGCCTCCGGGTAGCCCGTTTGATACGGCCTCTTCTTCATTGACCGGAGCGGTGTCCCACGGAGTGGCGAGTGGCGATGTTACCAGCGACGCTGCTTTAGTCTGGCTTCGGACGGATGGTCCGGCGCAGGTCGAAGTCCGCTTCGCCACAGTCAACGATTGGGAACGATTTGAATCGGGAGGGGCGCAACAACAATCCTCAGTGAAAACCGAACAGGTCGCCACCAAGAAGGAGCAGGACTTCACGCTGAAGGTCCCGCTTGAAGGGCTGATCCCAGCCACCCGCTACCGGTATGATGTTCGCACAATCCAGCCGGCACAGGTTTCTGTGCCCACGACAGGAATATCGCACGGTGAATTCATGACCGCCCCTTCGTCGGGCGAGTCTGTTCCCGCCACGTTTCTGTGGAGCGCTGATCTGGGAGGACAACATCGTTGTCGGGATGAACAGAACGGCTACAAGATTTTCGATTTGATGCGGGTTCAGAAACCGGACTTTACGATTCTGCTGGGCGATCTCATTTACGCCGATGACACCTGCCCATCTCCGCCCAATGCCCCTGGCAGCGAATTCACGGCTTCCACCCTGAATCAGTATCGAGCGAAGCATCGCTACCAGCATGGATCGCCGGCACTTCAACGGTTTCTTTCGTCGGTTCCCATCTGGACAATTTGGGATGATCATGATGTCAGAAACAATTTTTCTGGCCGGCATGATCCTCAGATGCCAGTAGGACGACAGGCGTTGCTGGAGTACTGGCCGATTCGTACACCTCCGAATGATCCAACGCGGCTCTATCGGCAACTGCGCTATGGCGCTGATGTGGAGATCTTTATCCTGGACACCCGGCAGTATCGGAGCCGCAACGCCGACCTGGATGGGCCGAATAAGACGATGCTGGGGGAGACGCAACTCGCATGGTTATTGGAGGGGCTGGCCAGTTCCACTGCGAAGTGGAAGCTGATCGCAACCAGTGTGCCGTTGTCGAGCCCGAAGAGCGGGACCTTGACGATGCCGGGAAATGACAGTTGGGCGAGGGGAAAAGACGGGACGGGGTTTCAAACTGAGTTACGTGTGATCGTGGATACGATTCTATCGCGACGGATCCGGAATGTCGTCTGGTTGGCCGGAGACGTCCATTATGTGCAGGCGAATGCCTATGATCCGAACGGGGACGGAGTGATCGATTTCCATGAGTTCATCTGTGGACCGCTGTCCGGCGCGTCCCTGGCGCCACTCTTGCCCAATCCTGTCTTCAGGCCAACCACGTTGTTCAACGAAGGCGGCTTCATGAACTTTGGCAAGGTTACCGTACGGGGAGCCATGCTGGACGTGGCGATCATCGATGACAGCGGCAGGGTTCGGTTCTCGCACCAACTGACGGCTCAATAGGCCACCGTGTCGTAAGAGCGTTTGCCATTTGGCCGACGGTTTTACCTCAACCTGTCGGGAGCGACTGAATCATCTCGGCCCGATGCAGTGCGAACTGTCCGTCCATTTTTCTCCTAGGACAAATCATTGGATAACGGATTGGCTTTGGGGGGCAGGGAGATCTGAGAAAGATTGGGGGGAGCCAGGGCTGGCCTATATAAATGACTGTGGTTGCAAAGGTGAAATTGCTAATTCATTGATGTGTATCGCTATCGTTACTCCGTTTACGGCTCAAACCCAAATTCGAGTCGTTTAGTGACAGAGGTCTCCCTGGACAAGGCGACGCAGCAGAACGTACTCTCAAAACAATGCCGATGACTTCACGGAAATGGATCGTGGTGGGATATTTATGCACTGCCTGTCCGATCAGTGAGCGGCGAGCCAGCCGGACCGTTCGCTGTGCGAGGGCCGCCTACCATTATAATATTAGAGGCATCGCGATCCCCCCACTGGTCGCCGGCACCAGATTAGGGTCCTGTTGCACCAGGAGGTCTGACTCGGTGTCTGTGCAACCGGCAGCATCCCAATGGGCGAACAAATTGGTAAAAGTAGCTTGAAGGGGGGTGAATTTCCCCCCTTTCCCGAGAGTCGCCCTCCGCATTGGTTGAAGCCTCTGAAGGAGAAGGCCAGATCGGGGCGGATCGAGAAATCGTAGAGTTTTCTGACCCAGGCGGTGAGATGCTCCGGACGGCGTGAGGAGTGTAGATCGATCAGCCAGCACGAGCAATTCAGCTTTCAGCGGAGGCGGGATTTCGTGATAGGCCCTGCCGGGCCAGACGGCTTTGAAGCTGCTGGTAGCTCTTTGATGGCCAGCGTGGGATCAGAACGACGCCTGTTAGAGGACGCGGTAGTACAGCACCGCCCCCGCTCCGGTGCTCGGATCGCGCCGGAGGACCACGGTCGCGTTCCTGGTCACCTCATTCACGCCCACTATCATGTGGGCCATGAACAGGTCGCTCTTGATGTCGTACAGGTTTTGGAGACGGAGTTCCTTCCCAATCGCCTCAAAACTACTCACGCGGTCCAACTCCTGAATGGTCTTAAAGGGACGCGCCTGAACAATATCCGCAGCCACACCTTGCGTGATACGAGGATCGAGGGCCTGAAGCACGAGGGGGTTGGCGGTGTTCAGATTCACCCGGCTTTCTCCTTCTTGCGGAAAGACGGTCACCACTTTCGAGAGCTTTTCGATGATCTCCGGCGTGATCCCCTTGATCAGCCGTAACTCTAAGAGCGTCTGCAGCGGAGCGTTGGCCGCCCGGTACGAGGGATGCAGCGTTTGATAATAGGAGCTCTCTGCGCCGGCTGCTTCCGGCACCTCGTCCTGATCCACCCAATCGACGATGGGATCGACTAGATCGGGATTGACCTGAACGAGTTCGAAGAGCCGCTTGACCCTCAGGACCTTGACCTTCCTGGCAATGGGATCTCCCCCGGCCACCAGATCGTTCAGGTTTAGCTTGCCCCGTTCATCCTCGATCTGCGCGCTCAGCAGGCCGTCGCCGATCGCATAATTCGTGATGGGAAAGGCCCACAAGTCCGTGGGGGCGTCGAAGAACTGTCCCGTTTGCTTGTCCTTCAAGAAATCTTGTTGCAAGACGCCACGGGCCGCCTGCACCGACGCGCGCGCGAGCACGGTCGCTTTGAAATTATCGCGGAAGGCCGCGGCATCGCGGTATTCCCGCCTCGCCTCGACATCGAACTCGAGAATCAGCGCGACCAGGAGGGTGAGAACCAGGAGGGTGAGAAGAAGGGCAATACCACGTTCATCAGACCTTGGCATAGGTCACGATTCTCAGCGTGGCGTCGAGATTGACCGGATTATCGTATTTCGGTTTCAGTTGCAGATGATGCACCCGGACGTCATAGGGTGCCTGTTCGATTGCCACCAGCAGCGCGAGGATCTGGGGCAGCTGAACCCCGTCCAGCCGAAGGTCGACTCCGGTCTCCTGATATCCCTGGACGACAATGGGGGCCTGTGGCTGCATGCCGACGATGCGATCGCGAATCTGCGCCGTCGTGGTCGCTTCTTCCATGAACGCCAGCAGCGAAAACTGGGCCGGCGGGATCGGCATGCGCTGCTCGAGCTTGGCGATACGCGCCTGCTTGGCCACGTACTCCTGCGCCACGAGCGCAAGTTCCTGGCTGTCTTTCGCTTTCCGTCGCGCTTGTCGATCGAGCTTGTCGATCGTCGCCATGAGCGGATCGACGATCAGCAGGAAGGCGAGGGCTGCTGCGACCGCGGCCCCGCCGGCAGCCACGATGATGCGCTCGCGTTGTGAAAAATGATGCCACCGTTCTTTGAACATCTGTATCATGGCCGCTGCACCGTATAGGTGAGTCGAAACACGACTTGGTTCGGCACGGCCCCGACACGGGTGTCACTGATGGACACGTCATGAAACGTCTCGGCCGCAGCGAAGGCCTGCTTGATCTTCTCGACCGCATCGAAGGTCGTTGTTTCCCCCTCCAGATGGATGCTGGTCCCGTCGATCGTCAGTTCTCGTACTTTCAACGGGGCGCCTGGCGGCACATGCTTCACCAGCTCTGCAAGGCCGACCAGCACGTTGTAGCGTGTGCCGTCGACGATCGATAGACCCTTCTCCAGCTGCGAGACTCGATAACGGGCCTGGTCCAACTCCTCACCAGGGCCGGCACCCGGACCAAAGGTTTGCTCGTATTGCGCCTGGAGCCCCCGCTTGAGGTCCTTGACCGTCGAATCCTTAAGCATCACGCGCACGGAAAGATCCGTCAGCGCGAGAACCGCCAGGATGAGCCCGCCCCACAAGGCCAAGCGGCGATCCTGTTTTGAGATATCTCCTGTGGCCGATGCGGCATCGCTGCCGGCTTTGAAGTCCAGGGCGAGATTGGATCCTGCCAGCCTCGACTTCCAGCGAGGACGGACGATATTAGGATGGATCGACAATCCGAATGCGATGGAAAACGCGCGGGGACAGCTCGATCCAAATCCTTGTCGTGGGCCGACCGGGTGCAACCCTAGTTGCTGCGCCATATGCCCGCTCAGTTCTTTCAGTTTAGAGCCGCCGCCCGATACCCAGCAATGGGTGAACCGTTGATGGACCGTGCCTTCATACGCATGGAGGGAGACGCGCAATTCCTTGAGGACCGGTTCGAGCCAGGCCTCGACTTCTTGCACGGACATGGCCCGCTTCCGTCGTTCCGCTTCGGCGAAGCTGCAGGCATAGCGCACGGCGAGCGCATGGGTGAGATGATTCCCGCCCCACAGCACGGTCCGTAACAGCACGGGACGACCTTCACTCACAAGGCACAAGGTCGTCTTCGAGGCCCCGACATCGATAATCGCCATGTCGCCGGGAACCTGCGCCCCTTCCTCTTTCAGGAATTGGCTGACAGAAAACAAGGCCATCCCGTCAATCGTGATCACAGAGGGGTCCAGATCGGCGGAGGCCATAAACCGCAAATGTTCCGCGAGTTTTTCTTTGGGCGCTGCGGTCACGAGGACGTCGGAGCCTTTGGCCTTCGCGGTCCCCTCCAGGGATTCTCGCGTCGGCAACAGTAGACTCCCGACCGTGACATCCTCCAACGGCATGGGAATGAGATTTTCCATTTCGAACGGGACGACCTGGGCCAGCTTGGAGGCATCGCGAAAGGGGAAGGAGAGGGTTCTGACAAACACATCCTGGCAGGAGAGTGCTGTGACAATTTCCCCGCTGCCGTACAAACCATGCTGCCAGAGGAAATTTCGGAGCATCGTCGCGCGATGCGCCGGTTCCGTTTGTTCCCGACGCGCATAGGGAACGGGGAGGTGGAAATATTCCACCGATTCACGCCCGGTCAGACGGCGACGAAAGCGCACGGCCTTGAAGGCCGTCTGTCCGATATCGAGCCCGACACATTCAGCAATCATCGACAACTGCCTGTGCTCCTCATCCTCATCGCGAGGTCTTCGCGTCGGTCAGTACCACTAAAGAGCCACTCTCGCCTGAGCGATCGGCCCAGCCAGCTTGAACGTCAAGGAGGTCCCGGGTTGGAACGGCGGCAAAGAGAGGCTCGCCGCTTTTTGGGCAAACCCGGCGCCGGGAACCACGGTGACCGTGAGATCCAGAAGGCTCTGCTGCAGCGGCTGCCGCAACGTCACACGCCCCTGGGCCGTAAACGATCCATCCACGCCGTCTCCCTTCAACTCCGTCACGTCACATGCCGCGTCGCGGCAGGTAATTGCAGCCTGTATGCGGCTGAACGTAAGCGACGGAACCGAGGAGGTACCGGCAGCGATCCGTTCGATGAGAAGGTCCTTGATCTCGACCTTCACGGTCCCTTCCCCTTTGAGGGCAGCGTTGGCGCCTTGTGCGCTGTCCCATCGATGCATAAAATCTCCCTGGACTGTCCCTCGGCTCACGTAGGGTTTCAGCACCGCCGCAAGATCTACCTGCTGGAGATGGCCTTTGACGGCAACAGGACCCCCTAAAG
>JAGXAR010000133.1 GCA_018971525.1 Nitrospirota bacterium | reverse complement strand
TGAAGCAGAACTCGTAAACCGTATCTCGTATTCCGTGAAGCGTATCTCGCGAACGACGAGATACGAGCGACGAGAGACGCCGCTATTCCAGCATGCGGCTTTTTGTATTGTCAACCAGACCGCTCTGGCATGGAGCATGCGTTCCCGCGAGGGTCATGGCACTAGGTCGAACCTCACTCGGTGCGCTCGTCGCCATCGGCTTCATTCTCGTCTTCCCCCGTGAGGTCCCGGCACAACAATCGACTGTCCCACCCTCATCATTGTCCACAACGCCCTTGGCCCCCGAGGCAACCGGATCCGAACTTCGCCCGTCCTGTGACCTCTGCTGGAAACCAGACGCAAGGGCAGGGAGTGATCTTCGTCCTCATCGACTTCACCGTGAGAAGGGACTCCATCCTCACAAGAAGCCCAAAGGGCTACGCCGATCCAGTAGCAGAAGCTTCCGATCCCTGCTCCGTCGACAAGCCCTCGCACCACTCGGTGGCATCGAGCGGACGGTCGGCAGTCGGCAAGTCCAGGTGGTTGATGGTGACACCTTTCGATATGGAGCCGAGCGCATCAGACTCAGAGACATCGACGCGCCGGAACTGAACGAGCCAGGCGGACAAGCCGCCAGGCTGCGGCTGGAAGAGTTGCTTCGCAGTGGGCCAGTACGCATCGTCCCGCGGGGACGAGATGTCTACGATCGCCTCGTGGCCGATGTCTTCGTCGATGGGCAGAATGTGGCGGAGGTGCTCAGCCGGGAGGGATATGCCAAGCCCGGCTCGTAAATTGAACGTCTAAAGATAGTCCGGACTCGCACCTGCCCTCTGCGAAGACAGGGGGAAACGGATCGATCCAGTTCACTTCGGCCGAAACCGGACGGCTCAAGGTCGTGCTTCAGTATCACCCGGATCGGATCACAAAGAAATCATTTGGACTGAGGTCGCAATCCTGGCAGGATGCAGAAGGGTCTTATCCTCCATCGCAAGGCAATTGGCATCTTAGACGAGCCAGATAACACATAGCTCGACGCGATTCCGAGAGACGGTCGAGAGAGAGCAGATTCTCTGCTGACTTGGCCTTTATTCTGCAACCGTAGCACGCTTGACCGCTGCGTCTTGGACAAGGCGGCGCTGTTTGCTACAAGGAGGAAAACATATGAAGACTGCAAAACCCACATTCGGTGCGTTCAACCAGGGACAAGTTCCGACCATCGCGTGCTTTAACAGGGCGACGGTCGCCCTCGGCGTCAACTTTGACGCCCTGATTGCGGCCATGCAGGCATACGTGAATCAACACGTAGCGCCTATTTGGGGCACGCCCGCAAAGCTGATCAAGACAACAGATTTCGTGAAAGACGCCTGGGCGATGGTATTCCTCGACAATGCCGATCAGCCCGGCGCCCTCGCGTATCACGATCTCACACCCGGCGGATTGCCGCTGTCCAAAGTCTTCGTAAAGACAACACTGGCGGATGGTGAGCTCGTGAGCGTGTCGGCGTCGCACGAACTCGTCGAGATGTTGGTCGACCCGGCCATCAATATGATGACTACGGGCCCTGACGCAAAAACCATGTATGCATATGAGAGTGCGGATCCGGTCGAGGCACTCAGCTTCAACGTCAAGGGCATTGCGATGAGCGACTTTGTGTACCCGGCCTACTTCGAAGTCTTTCGCAAAGCGGGCTCAGCACAGTTCGACCACCTGAACAAGGTCAAGAAGCCGTTTCAGATCCTTTCCGGCGGTTATCAGATCGTTTTCAAGAGCGGGAAGTGGACACAAGTCTTCGGCTCCGCTTCGAAGGAGAAAAGCTTTGCCCGCGAAGATCGCCGCGGCCACCGGAGCAAGACGCGTGGGAAGAAGCTGAAACTTACTTCGAAAAATGAGATCGTCCGGGCGGAGCGTCGCCGCTGAGCCCAGACGGGAGGCATCGACCCAGCCAAGCGTCTTGAAGAACTGCTGAAGCAAGGGTCAGTGCGAATGATTTCTCGCGGCAAAGACGTCTACGATCGCCTCGTGGCCGATGCCTTCGTCGATGGGCAGAATGTCGCCGAGCTGCTCCAGACGGAAGGTTTCGCGCAGCCCCACTCCTAATCGTCGCAAAATCGACAAAAACACCCTTGGACTTAAAGCGCCAATCCTGGCAGGATGCCGTATGGGTCTTGCCCGGCATCGCAAGACATGTGATCCCTTCCTTATTGGGAACCAGACAAATACATAAGTTAGACCAACTATCACAAACTTGGGGTGCACGAGGAGCGAATGGAAGCACCTAGCCGGGGCATTCCGGAGTCAATCAAATGCCAACTTCGTCAAGAGGCGGGCTTCGGTTGCTGCATCTGCGGAAACCCGGTGTTCCAGTACCACCACATTACGGACTGGGCTCTGACAAAATCCCACGACCTCTTGCACATGATGGTGCTCTGCCCGAACCACCACCATGAAGCGACAGTCCGTGCTCTGGTGGAGCAGGAGCAGCGTAGGCGGAAGGAACGACCCTCAAACATCGTAAATGGATATGTCGACGGGCTTCTCAAGATCACGGAACCGGGTGTGGCTGTTCAAGTCGGCACCAACTACTTGGTTGGACCGGGCTTCAAATTCATCGTCGATGGTGCACCGCTGCTGGCCTTAGATCGAGACAGCGATGGCCGGCTTCAGTTGTCATTAGATCTTTATGACGCTGCGGACTCGTTGCTGTTGCTAATCCACAACAATGAGTGGATCACCGGTGATCCTATGCCGTGGGATGTTGAATTCAGTCATCGACGGTTTGTCTTGCGGCGCAAGAGCGGCGAGGTCACTTTGTCGATCGACGCAAGGCAAGCACCAGTATTGCTGCATGGTCAACTGTGGCGAAAAGGCCAGTTGTTTGAGATGAACGACGACGAACTGCGGTTCAATGGCGTTAATCCCGACGTGGGGTTTAGTGAGATTGGTTTCGTCAATAGTTCCTTTTCTGCTGATACGACATCCGGGGTGTTTCAGTTGATCCCTGAGCCCCGTTTCCGTGAGGCATGCCTGGTCAGTTGGCCGGACCGGGCCGAGCGGCTCGAGCGGTGCTTTGCAGTCATACGTGAACTGGAGCAAAAGACGGTCTAACATCGGCTGGAGCCGACGGTGCGAAGATACGTGCACGCCGCGGCTCACTGCAGGCGTTGTATGACTCTGGCGATGGTGAAGACCGAGGTGGGACACACGGCTCGCGGGTGAATTACGGCTTCTCCTTGTTCTTGTCCAACGGGTTTTCTGAGAACAGCAGCCATCCGAGCACGAGAGAGCCAAGCGCCACTCCGGTAACGGAGGTCATATGGAATTTGTGTGGTTCATCTTAATCGGCATCGCAGCTGGTTGGCTTGCGGGACAAATCATGAAAGGCGGAGGTTTTGGCGCGCTCGGCGATTTGATCGTCGGTGTGATCGGCGCCATGCTTGGCGGATTTCTGTTCGGGTTTTTGGGAATCACAGCAGGCGGACTACTTGGGAGTCTGATCACGGCAACGGTCGGCGCGCTAGTACTGATCGCCTTGTTGCGGGTCATTAAGTGAGCACGGGTGGGGTATTGCGCTTCGGACCGATCGCCTAACAGCGACGGCTTAGCTTGAACGTTGGGCGGGCATTGCGCAAATTGGCATTGACGTTAACTTTGTCGCAGGAGGATGAAACATGGCCATAACGAATAAGCAGTCGGGGACGAATGTCCACGAGATTGCTGATGGGATTTACCGCATTAATACGCCGGTCATTATTGAAGGCGGGCTGGGAGGATTCTCATTCAACCAATACCTCGTGGTTGACGACGCACCACTGATTTTCCATACCGGACCGCGAAGGATGTTTCCCTTGGTTCGAGAGGCGGTTGCCAGCGTGTTGCCCGTGGAACGCCTTCGTTACATTGCCTTTTCGCATGTTGAAGCGGACGAGTGCGGATCACTCAACGAATGGCTCGCGGTAGCCCCACAATCCTCGCCCCTCTGCGGCACCGTCGCTGCCCTGGTGTCCGTCAACGACCTTGCCGACCGGCCGGCACGCGCGCTTGGGGACGGGGAGATGCTCTCACTTGGCAAACACTCCGTGCGATGGTTCGACACACCCCATCTGCCGCACGCGTGGGAATGTGGGCTCCTGATGGAAGAACGAACAAAGACACTCCTGTGCGGCGACCTTTTCACGCAAGGCGGCGCCGATCATCCAGCACTCACTGAGTCGGACATTCTGGGACCCAGCGAAGCGTTCCGCCACGGGATGGACTATTTTTCACACACGAAGAACGCCCGCGACATGCTGGAAAGATTGGCTTCCACCGGGCCGGCAACGCTTGCGTGTATGCACGGCAGTGCATGGCGTGGTGACGGTGCGAAACTACTACGTGCTCTTGCTGATGCTCTGTCTCTGTAACCCGCGCCTGACTTGCGCTGTGACCCGGACGTGCGGTGAGAGCGCCGCCGCCCGACAAGGCGTTCCAGCCGACCTCCTCGCCTCCGGCGGACCGGCCGCTGAACTCAGACATTGGACGACTCTGGTGAAGGTGAAAACTGAGGTGAAACGGACGATCTGTGGTTGAGTTACGGTTTCTTCTTACTCTTGTCTGACAGATTGTCCGAACACAGCAGCCAGCCGAGTACGATGAAGCCGATCCCCACGCCGGTGATTGCGAGCCAGGTTCCAATCTTATCCATTTAGTTCCCTCGCGTCGGCCCAGACTCTAGCGCGGCAACCAGCCCCCTGTTCGAGCGTTTCACTTTGCCGTTCCCATCTGCGGCTGCGAGACGGCCCGAGCTTCCCATCACAACGGATCAATCTCTTTCCCATTTCGCAATACGTATCGCCGCAGTGCTTGACAAACTTTTTTCAAAAAGAGACTGTCGCTATGGATGAACCGTCCTGGCAAGGAACCACGAGGGTTAGGGCCTGGACAGGGAGGTGAAGCGTCTCCATGTAAATCGCTTCTCATGAAAACTATGGACGCGAATACGAGCATGTTCATGGCAACGATCAGAATACGGCCCCCCCTAATAGCTAGCACAATGGGGGCCGTGGCGTTCCTTTTGGTTGTTATTAGTGTCGGAGGGCAGCTGATCAAGTATGTTGCCGGGCATGACTATGTGTACGGACTGCTTCCCCTTGCAGACACGCTCTTTAACGTCGATCGTGAGCAGAATGTCACCACCGTGTTTTCTGTATTTCTCCTACTCTGCCCTGCGTTCTTCTTGGCGGTTATCGGCCTTATAAAGAGACAACAACGGGATCCTGATCAATCAAAATGGGCGATCCTTACCTATGGGTTCTTGTACTTGGCGATTGATGAGGCTTAGTCCTTTCATGAGATGCTGAATGGGCCAGTAAGCGGGCTTCTGGGAGCCGGCCGTCTCGGCATCTTCTATTTCGCTTGGATCATCCCTGCTATGGCTGGAGTTCTGATTCTCGGCCTGTTTTTCCTGGGATTCCTCTTACGCCTTCCTTTAACCACGCGGTTGTCCTTTGTGGGGTCTGGTTCCCTGTACCTCGGTGGAGCCATTCGCGTCGAGATGATCGGAGGACACTATGCCGAAGTGCACGGGTTCGAGAATCTGACATATCAACTGATGGCTCACGCCGAGGAGAGCCTTGAGATGGCAGGAATAATTGTCTTTATTTATGCATTGCTACGCTATCTCGCCGCACAATATCACGAAGTTCAAATTCTGCTTGATGATTCGCAACAACAGGATAAAGACGCGAATCATTCCCTGGTGTCTAGGGAGAATGCCGCGGCTTGATTCGTTTCGATCTGGAGATCAGGCCCTCGGAAATCGGCCTGCACATGAGGGGGCTTGGAGACTCGCACGGTATCGACGAGTTAAGGTTTCTTGCTCTTCCCTTTTGGGTTATCCGAAAACAATAGCCAGCCTAGTACGATGAAACCGATCGCCACGCCGGTGATTGCAAGCCAGGTTCCGAGCTTGTCCATTTAGTGACTCCTTGTGGGAACGGACTGTAGCGCGGCGATCATAGCCTTGTCGAGGCGCTTCACCTTGCCACTCCCGTCGACAGTCGCCAGCCTTGCCGATCCTTCGACAACCACACGCCGGCTCTCCCGTTCTCGGATCACGTGCGAAAACGTGAAGGAGGCTGCCGTCATCTCGGAGACGACCGTCTCGATGACCAGGGTTTCTCCATAGCGGGCAGGAGATCGATAATCCACTTCTGCGTGTACCACGACGAACACCGTGCCCTCCTTCATGAGCCCGGCCACTGACAACTCTCGCTCTTCAAGATACTGCGTCCGCGCCCGCTCGAAATACTTGAGATAATTCGCGTAGTACACCACCCCGCCGCAGTCGGT
>JAGXAR010000132.1 GCA_018971525.1 Nitrospirota bacterium | reverse complement strand
GTCTAGCACGCCCTTGGCCGAACGCGTCAATTTCTGCGCCTGAGTCGTTCTCGATCGCTTGTGGAACCTCTCACTACTGACAATGTCACCCATTTCACCCTGACACAGGAGGTGTTGTATGCACGCGTTAGTTCTGGATTCGACAACCGTGTTCGCCTTAGTCGATCAACCAGTGGGTTCTGCGTCTGATGGGATTATCGACGCCGTTTACGTGGATCCTCAGCTCGCGACCGATGTGCAGACTCGCAAACTGCAGACCCAGTCGGAGGAGCAACAGTGGAACGTGCTGGAATTTCCGGTGACGTCCTTGCTGTGCATGCCGGCTGAGCTCACGATGCTCTTTGTGGTCTATGAAGGCGATGACGATGGCATTCGACCCGTGCACCTCTATGCGCAGGAATCCTTGGCGCAATTGAAGGTGCGGGCATTGAATGTCGAGGAGCACATTCGTCTGATTACCGGCGAACTCTCGGGTCAGGCTTCGTCCAAGAAAGACTATTGGTGGGAAGTCTGTCCAGCGCTCCAGTCGTGCCTGCCTGCCGCTTCTTGAATCCTTCCTGCTGTTTCAACCATTCACCCTTACCAAGGAGTCACACCATGGATTGCGAGGCTAGATCCTTGTCATCTCAAGCGCAGTTACAACGTGAATGGGATGCGATGCCGATTGCACAACAACTGGAGTCGTTCGAACGATTCGAGCAGTTGTGTCAGCAAGGTATTGGCGACACCCATCGGTTCTATCGACTCCTGATGCCTCGTGCGCTTCGCGGATACGTCGGAGACTGAGCATCCGGTTCGATAGTCCGTCACTCACATCACTCACATCCATCACTCACCACTCAATCACTCATACGCTGGCACCTCTTGGTGTCCTGCAGAAAGGATCACGATCATGACGATCACTCACACCATGAACACGCTGACTGGATTGACGACGACCTCGGTGTTGCGGGCCAATTACCGGTCCTTGCGAACACTGCTCGCTCAGACAGATGCGACGTCTCACGCCATGCGGTCTCGTCGTCCTGTCGAGCGCCTTGATGACATCCAGCTCGGTCGGTTGATCGCAGAGTTGGAAACCGGTCGCTATCGGATCTCTCCCGCGCACTGGTATCGGCTCCGTGATCTCCGCTTTCAAGCTGAAACACAAGAGTTCTCCAATCGCCTGATGCGCAACGCTCGGACGGCTGATGAGAACCGGTATGACGAAGAGAATGCCCCGCTGCCTCCGACCTGTTCGCGATCCTCTTCTGGATCGGCGAATCAGATTGTGGGGTTGGAGGATGGTCGCTTGGCACGCCGATTGGATCTCTCTCGAGCGCTCCCGTTGTGTGGTCTCCGAGTCCCAGTGGTTTTGTCAGAGATCGAACAACGCGCGAATGCTCATGATGGGATGAGTCGAGTGCGATGGATCACGGGATCGAGACAGTGTGCGCGCTGTGGCGGATTTCATCTGTCACATCATGACGCTGAATCAACTCCCGCAGCTCCGGTGGCACATCCTGAGGCTGAACTCACCTGCCCGCATTGCCATGGGACTTCACTGGATGCAACGCGAGAAGGCATGGTGCTCACGCTTCACTGCTTGTGTGGCTGGCACGCGTTTACCTCGCTGTTGAATCTCGATGAAGCCACAGTCGCTCAGAATACCCAGCGTGTCTTGGCCGCTCCCGTTCGTGATGTCGACGACGAGGACGTGTACTCGAGTCTCACGACAGATTGGACCGGGATGGCTGAACGTGTGGTGACTGAGGAGATGGCAGATTCTGAGGAAGATCAGTTCGACGAATCGGAAGAGGGAGACTTGGTGGAGGCCTTGGTTGGAATGACTGAGGACACTGAAGGCTCTGAAGGATCGGACGGTTCGTCGTCGACTGCATCAGATCTATTGCTGAAGGAGACGGAGGCGATGGAGGATGCGGAAGCGTTATTGGTGAGATCGTTGGTGGGATTTTGGTCCTCCAAAGAACAGATTGCGCTTCGCCGTCTGTTGTTGGATCGGACCATGTCCGGAGTGTTGGCCCCGACTTCGGAGCTGTCTGCATCGACCGATCGGCTCGCGCTGATTTGGACGGTCGCAGCACTCCTGACGGAATCCTGTGCTCGGTTCTCGGATCGAGAAATGCAGGATTTCGTGAATTGGCTGAGCCAGAGTCGGGATGCTGAACTCCGGATGTTCCTGCCAGATGGTCTCCAAGAGATGCCGTTGCCGAACGCCTATGCCAAGATCAGGTCTTGGATGCGGAGTTGTGCGCAACGGGTTCGAGGATTTCGTTCACGTGCAGCTGGTGTGCGGATGTTGGCACCCAAGTTTGGCGTGAGCGAACGTGCGTTTGCCCGAGCGGTTGAACTGATCGCCTAGGCGATTTGCACGAACACCAGTGAGTCAGAGGCCAATCTTGACCTGGAGACATTCAGGCGGGATTGACCTCTGACCAGGGAAAGGGAACGGATTGGATGTTGGACATGGCGTGCTGATCGATTGATCGAACAGACCCAAGGACACCGATCGCGTTCCCTTTCTTTTTGCCTGAAAGCGGCTTAGGCGGCCTGTGCCATCTCCCGGCGGGGCTTCATCCCGAAATCGATGTGGTGCGCGACCACTTCGCCAACGGTGATCTTCTTGCCGTCGATGTCGCGCTTGCGGAACTGCAGCCGGCCCTCGATGTTCACTTCCTGGCCCGCGACCAGGTTGGCGGCGCAGGTGTCAGCCTGCCTCCCGAACACGGCAACGGGCACGTAGGTCACGGGCCGCTCCTTGGTCCCCTTCTTGGGGAGGCCATTGACGGCGATGCTCATATTGCACACGGAGCCAGTGCCGGTGGACCGCAACTGTGGGGTGTCCGTCAAACGCCCGATCAAATGCACGCGATTGAGATTCATATCAGAAACTCCTTGATGTGAGTGGACGGAGAGGAAGAGCCCAGACATGACGCCGCTGGGGAAGGCGGGTGAGGAGACAATCACCTCGATGAACGATGCAGATGCTCTCTGTAGAGCCGCTCAGTCGCTAGCTTAAGCTACGGCTTGTGTAGGTGGCGCCGGCGGGCCTGGCAGCTGCCCGCTTTGGATAGCGATCTGCCGAAGACTTTCCTCCGCGATGCCGTAATCGCTGGCCAACAAGGTGCAGCCGGTCTGTTTCTGCCGGAACCGTTGCAGTTCGTTCGCAAAGAAGCGGATAAGCGGAGCGAGCAACGTGTCGGTGCTCTGGAACACTTCCGGATCCGGATGGTGCACGAAGGGATGGCTGGATTCCGGATCGCCGGCGAGAATGGCGAGATCCTCCTTACTCAGTGACAGGAACCAATCGATGATCGGTTCCACTTCATGCTTTTTCGCCTGCTGAAGCGATTTCCAGAACTGGGCCCGCGCTTTTCGGTCGCTTGGAATGCGCGCATCGCGTGCCGCCGCGCGATAGTCTTTCAACCACTGGACATTGGTATCGTTGAGCAACCGTCCGACGGCTGCCCAAATCGCCATGCGCGTATCCGGCGTATCGTGCTGCTGGATGGCGCGATCGAGCAATTCCTGCCGTAAAGGCGAGCAGGACGCTTTGAAGAGTTGACACGCCGGATCATGCAGCAGATCGCCGAGGTGGCCGACTTCTTCGGCGACGACGCGGCGAAAGACCTCCTGGAACAGCTCATCGTCCTGGGGATTGTCGAGCCGTGTGTTTGTGATCGCGAGTAGTTGCTGGATGACAATCGAATGCCGTTCGGCATTCCAGCGCTCGCTCGGCGTATCCAGCAGGGCTTGAATCTCCAGGAGCTCGGTGACATCCAGGGGCGTCGTTTCTGGCGCATGGTCGACGGTGTAGTGATCATCGAACGGGGAGAGGATCTCGGCGTCGTCTTCGCTCTGGGTGAGCGTGTCGGAGTCGTTGTCCTCAACCTGCTCCAGGTCGAGATCCGCATCGGCGTCGTCATCGTCATCGGTAGTCTCCGGCGTGACAGCCATGTCATTGATGGCCAGGAGCTGGGCAATCGCGCTGTCGTTCGCCGCTTCTTCCTCGTGGCTCAACTGCGAGAGAGGACGAGCGACACGGGTGCCGCAATGCAGACAGACGAGCGTGTCCGGTCCGTCCCAATAGCTGGAGCTCGCCAGGTTGCTCTGACATTTCTTGCAGGGGATGATGCGCCGCGCGTGGGACTCTCGGGCCGACGAAGCGGGACGATCCGCGAGATGCTTGCCGCCACAGCTGGGGCAGTGCCGTCCGCCGATGGGTTTTCGCCGGATTTGTTGCAGATCACGGAGCAGAAGAATTTCTTGAATGCCGCACTGGATTTGCACCCGCTGGCCATCAAGCAGGATGGCGCGCCGGCCGTCAGGGAGCACAACTTCAGGCCGTGGCCGCGTCGAGCGCTGGATCGTGCGGACGACGATCGGGAACGTCGGTTGCTCATGATCGTGCTCGTACCGCGTCTCTCGGGACTGATACGACTCGAGCTCCTGATGGGCCCATTCGTCGATCAGTCGCGCATAGCGTTTGTCGAGACTCTCCAGCACCGCGGTTTCGTCCTCCTGGGGATCCAGGATGACGCGCGTCGGCATCGTGAAGTAATCGCTGTCCGGGTCGATGGGTTCATTGAACGGATTGAGGTATTCCATGAGGTCCTCCGGTTGTCCAGCCAGGTGACGGGTTAGGATTCGCTCTCGGGTTTGTCGTGCTTGGCCGGGAGATCATGGAGCCAGATCTGATCAAGCCGGCAGAAGAGATGAAAACTGCGCTTGCGTTCGCCGTCGCCCTGTTCGTACTCCTTCATCTGCAACTCCCCGTTGTGGATGCAGACTTTGCGTCCAACGGGTAGCCGCTGGGCGAAGGCCTCGAGTTTGGCTCGGCCGCTGGCATCGGCGACTTTCACTTCCAGAAAGAGAGGCTTGCTGTTGCCGGCGGGATAGTTGGAGTGGTTGGCGATGGAGAACGACAGCAGAAATCCCTGGTTGCTTGTGGAGTAGATCCCGGGCGCATGGGTCACACGCCCGCCGATCGTGACAAAATTTTGATCCTTCATGACAGCCTCCGATGGGAAGAATGAACAGGACAACGTCGTACTGCTCATCCATCCACCTGCGCGGAGCGCCGCATTGGACGAAGGGAGAAAGTGAATCTGATGGGGATGCTCTGTTTATGCGAGTCGTGACGTCTGATGCTGCATGAGGAGTTCGAAATACCGGAAGAACTGCCGCACCCGCTGCCGTCCCCGCGTGCTGATTTGGATCTCTTTACGACGCTTGTCTGTACGGTGGGGAATATAGGAGATCAGGCCTTTCCTATAGAGCGCTCTCGTCGCTTCACTCAGCGTGCTCATGCGGACCGCCAGGATGGGAAGGAGCTCGCGGCTGGGCTTGACCGGTCCGCCACGTTCGTGGAGGAGATAGAGCACCTCAATCTGGAGTTGCCCAAGATCGACGCGATCGCCGGCATCGCGAATTGCCCGCGAGAGTTGTCGATACGCCTCGATCTGCTCAACAGCCGGGCGTGTGGAGTGCAAGTCGGAGATACTCGATGCCTGTCGTTGTCGTTGCTGTGCAAATGGTAGTGTGAGGGACTTGTCGGAGCTCATTGACGCAGATCGCTTATGGGGCACTCCGCAGAGCGGCGCTTAGTATACCATAGTGATCAAAAAAAGCAGTGTCAGCGGACATGACGCTGGTGATATTCCGAGACATTGAAGAAAGGAGCAGAACAGAGGAAGGCGGTGCTACATGTTGGCCGTGGCGCGCCGTCGGGACTTTCGCCCAGCGTTTGCACGGGCTAATTTAAGCATGGCGTTGACGTCCTGGTGGGCGTGCGCCTGATTCGCGAGCGTGGCATCGAGGCCAGTCGACATGGAAAACACTTCGTCGAAAATGGCCTGTCGTTTCTTCGGGCTCAAGGTGAGCACGGTCTTGCGCCAGAAATGATCGATCTGTTGTGGATCCTTGGGATTAGCCTTCCCATAGGTCACCGCAGCTTGAGTCATGGCTTCCATGATCGTCGACATGTCCTAAGTGTACCTCCTCTCCCAGAGGGGCGTCAATGAACGATTATCGATACGTATCAAACTGTTGTGAAAAGATGGTCGCGTTCGCCTCATCAAAAAAGAAGTACCGGCCGTCATTCACCGCAAACATCCCTCGCAGCCGGGGAATGACAATGTCAGGATCGAGGAGCGACATGCCAACAGGCTTGTTCCCGTAAAATTCCAACAGCACGTCTTTCCCAACTGCAGTTTTCGGGGCTTTGGGATCCGCATGCAGACAGATCCGTCCGTCATGGTGCTCTTTGAACGAGCAGCAGATCGCGATGTCGAGACAGAGCTGGCTG
>JAGXAR010000046.1 GCA_018971525.1 Nitrospirota bacterium | reverse complement strand
AACATTGTCCCATCAACATTGTCCCATCAACATTGTCCCATCAACATTGTCCCATCAACATTGTCCCATCAACATTGTCCCATCAACATTGTCCCACCAACTGTGAGCCTCGCTGAATCCTGTTCTTCACGCTCCCCAGTCTTCCATGAACAAGAGCGTAGATGTGGGGCATTCGCTGGAAAGGATTGCGCGGCGATGACCGGAACAATCTGCTCCAACTGTTCGATCGCGGATCAATCGCCACATTCCATCCAACGCTCGCCTTTCTCAGAGACCCGTTTGAAAAACCGGATCATGCCGGAGGAATTGATCTTCGCCCGCTGAAGTAGTTGCAATTCCGTCATATCGGCTAAGGTCTCCTGGTCACGGCCGAGCTTCAGCGTGAACAACTCGTTCATCATCCTCTATCCTCTCGCGAAGCACACGCCTACTTGGCAGACGAGAGCGGCACAGATTCGCCCAACGCGGCCCATGGCCCTGGACAAATAATCGTAGCTGATCATCCGTCCACCGCTGCACAATCCGACAGTCGTGATCGAGTACAGTGAGAGTACCGTCAGCTGCATATTCGACTTCAGCGAGTGTATTGCCTCTTTCGTTAAGCAGACGATAGCCGCTCGCGTTCGAACGGATCATGGCACGACGCTCAATGATTCCATTTCGCTCATAGGTGACGGTCGCGCCCTCACTCCTTGATGTCCATCGCATAGTGAGATCACCAACTTGAGCTACCTAGGTCTGGCCGTCGTCGTCCAAATCCGAGGCTTTAATCGGAGTGTTTCCACTCCAAAATTGAATGGAGTTGAAGATGAAGGCGTCGAGCAGCGCAGAGCACATATACACCGGAATGATGATCATGCCAAAGAAGACGAACTCCTTCATCCACTTCTCGTTCACTTCGCTGCTACCTTTGATGATGCTGTTCCAGTGATAGACACTCCTGGTCAGATTGAACGGTCCATAACAGCCTGTCGTGACCGTCAGGAAGCTTCCCATAACTATCGCCGCGACGATCCTATTTATCAGCGTCTTTCCCTTCAAGTCGTTCTTCCTTTTTTCTTGGGCAACTTCACACCAGTGGACCTGTTCCTATGATTCGCATTATCGCTCAAGGGAATCAGCTTGGGTAAAATCTTTTCCTTCAGAATGGTCAGCCGCCCGATCCCGCGTGGGAGTGAGAACCGCTTAGGACCAGCGGATCCAGGATTAAAGAGCAGCGTCATGCCGAACCTTTCAATTTTCGACCGATGCGTATGACCAAAGATGCAGAGGTCTGGCTGGGTTTCTTGGAGGAACGCTCGTCCGCCCTCTGTGAGCTTCCCCCCTTCATATAGAATATGACGGATGGCGATGCGGCGGCCCGCCAGTTCGATCACGACCTCGGACGGAAATCCGCTCTGTTCAGAATCGTCGACGTTGCCGGAGACGGCGGTGACCGGAGCGATCTGCTCGAGCTGCTCGATCACGGACCGATCGCCAATGTCCCCGGCGTGGAGAATGTGATCAACCCCTTTAAAATGTCGTCGAACCGCCGGATCGAACAGGCCATGGGTATCGGCAATCACTCCGATCCGAATGGCTCTCCGCTGGTTCACGGGGCGGCGACCGGCTGGGATCCGAGTGAGGCCTGCACGTGCTTCCAGTCGAACGTAAAAGGCTCCGGCGATTTCTTCGGCAGGGCAGCAAGCTCCGTTTTCAACCGGTCGGCCCGGGCTGTGCTCATCGGATGCGTCGAGAGCCATTCCATCCGACCCTCGTCTTTCTCCGAGAGCCGTTCGAAAAACCGGATCATGCCGGAGGGATCGATCTTCGCCCGCTGGAGCAGTTGTAATCCCGTCAGATCGGCTTCGGTCTCCTGCTCCCGACCGAATTTGAGGGTGAGCAGTTCGACACCGAGCTGCTTCATGATTCCGACCAGCCCCTGTTGATCACCGAGCACAATGGCCACCACCGTGAGCAGACCAAGATTTTTCACGATCCGTTCAAGCCCATGCCGCTGCAGCACATGGTTCAGCTCATGGCTCAACACGCCCGCCACTTCTTCGCCGCTTTCTGCTTTCTTCATGAGCCCCGTGAATACCACTACATACCCGCCAGGCAACGCGAAGGCATTGACGACGTCGCTCTTCACCACGGTCACTTCAAACTTGTAGGGATTATTCGGAATCTGCTCGGTCAGACGTTGTGTCATCTCTCCTAGCGCGGTGACTGCCGGACCGTCTTTCATCACCTCCTGGCGGGTGAGAAAATCCCGATAGGCCGATTCCCCCAACTTCTGCTCCCACTCCACCGGAATCCGACTCACGGCAAGTTTAACTAGCAGATCGGCTCCAAACCAGAGGCACAGCACCACGGCCATGACCGAGCCGCCGACGGCAGCCCACATAACTCGGTGACGATGTCGCACCTGCCGCACCCGCTCGGCCGCTTGTTCAAGCGGGGCATTCAAATGATCCGGTGCCGCTTGGCGGAAAGCGCGTATCACGTCAGGGTTTTTGAGATAGAGCGTCCGTTCCCCCTGCGCGTTAACCCACTTCACCACGAGATGGTCATGGTCAAGGCCGCCTGCCGAGACGGTGAGCGCTGAAAACGCCACGGCCTCTCGTGCGCCATCGCCCCCCTCAGAAGATTCGAAGGTGATCGTCAGCCCGTCCCCGTCGACCTGTACGAAACAAGGCGACCCGCTGGCAGGAAACTCGTCACCGAAACAGAGGGCGTTGGGGAAGAAGTGAGTCATGGTCAATTGACGATTGACTTATTGAAGGTGGAAAGTCCTTGTGCGGATGCTCAAAACGGCGGCCAACAAGACCGCGGGCGAGAAAGAACCGCAGGCGTACCCTACGGGGTACGTTGAGGATTGTTTCGAGCCGAGAACGACGTTGGCTGGTATTTTCAGCATCCGCTACTCGGAAACTGGGATGAACTGCCTGATCCACGCCCCAAAACTGCCCGGGTTCCGACTTTGAATGTACACGAGTCCAGGCCCTCGGAACCGGCACACAAACCCTTCGCCTGAGGTGAAGCTGGCAACCCAGCCAGAGGTGGCTTTTTCGATGTTGTAGGAGGTTGTGGCGGACCAGGCCACCAGGTGGCTATTGTCCACGACGTATTCCTGATCGGGCTTCAACTCAATCTTGTGAATGGCCCCGAAACTATTCAGAACGAGCGTCCCCTTCCCGCTGATTTTTAGAATGAAGAAACCCTCTCCACCCAGCAATCCACGGCTCAGGCTCTGCATTTTGCTTTCGATGACGATCGCGTCGGCGCCCGCGAGGAAGCCGTCTTTCTGCACCATATACTCGTTCACGCCATCGAGTTCCAAGATGACAATTTCGCCTGGTACCGTGGGAGCCAGCAACACTTCGCCGGGACCGCGACTGGCGCGTAGCGTCTGGAAGAAGAACTTCTCTCCTGTCAGGAACTTTCGCGACAGCGCTCCGAGAAAGCCGCCTTCCATCTTGCTTTCAATGTCGATGGTGGGTGAACAAGCCACCATCGCGCCCGACTCGGCCTTGATCTGCTCGCCCGCGGCCAAGTCCACCCGCACCATCGGAAACGCACCGGGATATAAGATTTCGCTTTTCATGTCTTCGTATCTCCCTCACGTGTGAAGTCTTTGGAATGGGTATCCGAATCTGTCTTCCCAGATTAATCCTGATCTCCCGTTCACTGCGGTGGCGATTCTGTGGAATACCACCGGCAGTGTCAAGCAACCAGGAAGGCCAGGATCATGCTGTCCGAGAAGATCGAGACTCGATGAGCGGCCCGGACAAAGTGGCCGGTCGTGGAGACGCGGCTGATCTGACGACGTGGACGAGATCCATCGCCTCATCGGCATCGCCAGCGGCGATCTGCACGATATAGAGTGCCCGATGCCGACCAGGAACCGATCTAGGGCCTGGGTTCGATCCAGGATTGTTGCGCTCAGACACACTTCAATGGCGTCGGATGTTCTATATACAACCAACCCTAACGCCTTTGCTCGCATGCTCCGGCCTCAATCTGGCGGAGCCGTAAACTCCCGCACTGCCCGCGAGTGTTCACCTGAGGACCACCGCGATCAAGCCAACTCTCCATGGAAGATTGGCAATCCAAAGATTCGCACTAGGAGTACGCTGACGATCGCCCTCCACACCCCTCCGGTCTCTTCACGCGACAATCAACGCATGGACGGGGGAGAGGTTGACAGGGGACCGGTGGATTCAACGGGAGAAGGAGCCAGAGATCTTTGACCACGGAAGGGTGCGGTCGATTACTTGGACCGGGGCGATGATAGGGAGCGGCTGTTCTCGAGGACGATCGATTGAGTCGTGGGAATTGCCGCGACTACATCGCGCTGAGGATCACCTTCTTGATCTTTGCCGTCTTGCCCGACACTATACATAACCCCCCTCTGCTGATTGACCAGCATAGGAAGACCGGTAAATGGGTCGTAATGAGCCTGTCCTGCCTTTGCAAGGCGCGTGAGCACATTCCCCTCTTGTGGCCCTCGTCTGATCCAGACTTGCAGACTCGCCAGACGAAGCCGTGCATCGGTCTCTACGATCCGTCCGACATAGGGATCCCATGAGGGAAGTGGCTCGATTCCGATGATGTGCTCGATCGGATTTGCCACGTAGTCCACTGCGCTGACAGCGGGAGTCCGAATAAAACTAGACAGTTTCGGCAAGTTGGCGTAGCGCCCTTCCGCCACGGCTTTGCTCGCCGATTCGTAATAGTCCGCATAGGCATTGGAACGCCGCTGCACAGGAAGTGGCATCGCCGCCGCCAGGGCGACGTAAAGAGGACGCTCGTCGGCCTTGTCGTTCTTCAGGTTTGCCGTCACGGTCTTCGTCGCCCATACGAAATGGCTCTGCATCGGCCATCGGAGAGACAGCTCAACCTGATCAAGGGGACGAACGATCTTGCCGAGTCGACCAATGGCTGTCCCATCGAGATCCTGACGGGTCAAGAGCCCGGACGCGATTGCGACATCGTCCTGGACCGCCGTCGCGGCCAACATCTTCACCATCAACGTCTTCGACTGCCCCAGCACCGCGCGCCAGGATCCCATGTCGCTCTCGAGTCGTCCGAGACCGGTGCTGAGATCCTGCGCAAACCCTTCTGCCAGATACAACCGATGGACCAGAAGAATATGGGCACAGTTCGGACTCAGGATTTGCCCGTAACCCACATCCTCGAACGGCATCGGAAGCCATTGCTGGTAACGCTTGAGAGCCACCGACTCTTGAGACGCCCATGATCGTACAGCCTCAACTTGTGGCTTCAGTTGCGCCACTGGGTCGGCGCTGGTGAACCATCCCCGGACCACATTGGCAGAGGCCCCGGCCGTGGTTATCCCTTTCCCTTCATCACCGACCATGCAACCACTCGCAGCCTGGAGTTCGTTTCCTTCCATTTTCCGTTCGTAGCCCGCTTGAAGCGGATCCCGTTCAGCAGAAGCGTCGAAGCCGAGCAGCAAAAAATATCCGTTTTTTCGTGAGTCGCTGAGGGGCCGTGGAGGACTCGCTGTAAGGTTCTGATAGACCACCGATGGAGGAACTTCCATAACCATCCAGGCCAATCCAACCGCCCCGATGCCGACCACCACCAGAGCAACACAGGAGAGAGCTAACCCCAAACACAACAAGGCAATTGATCGCGTCGTCGAAAAACATGACCCTATAAACGACGAGAAGCCAATTCGAACCCGAGCCACTCGCGCGGCAAACCGAGGACGCGGTCTTGGCGACGCCAAACGGTCCTGCGTACGAACCTGACCTTTCTGTCCAGTTGAGTCAAAAAGGACATCAACGGCCGACGCAGCGACTGAGGGACTAGGTTCTGGCTTCGAGTTGGTGGACTCGATGCCTGAATCCTGCCGCGTTGCGGAAGACGACGGGCTAAGATTCATAAAGGTAATCGATTCACTCGCCCGAACCCAATCCGGTCTCGTATCTTCCTGAGGAACAATCTTTTCCGCGACGGGGGCCGCCGCTTCAACGACGGAAGCTCCCGCCTCTGAGGGAGCCGATTCCCATCCACGTGACGGCTCGGCGACCGGTTCAGGATCTTTCTCTGCCAGCGGCGAGGAAGTCGGCGGAACGACTGCAGCCTCCCCCTTCTCCTTGTCCCAGTTTCGTTTCTTTTCAGACGGACGATGTGGCTGAACCTCGACTTCGCCAGTACTCCAATGCGACAGTGTATCCATTGAGGCGGGAGATGCCGATGGCATATCACTTGGCGTTGCGGAGAGCGGAGGAACCTGAGCGACCTGGAACAGTGTGATTGGAATTTCATGGTGCTCTGTGGAAACCAGCTCAGGCGCGGGTGGCGCTTCCGGGATCACCGCTGAACGTGAAGGCTCCAGAGAGGAGGCTTCCGGAAATGGCGCCACCGGCTGCAGTTCCATAAAAGACGGGAACGAGACAGGTTCTGCTTCACGAGCGGGTTCGACCGGCTCTGCCAGAGGCGGCACTGGAAGGTCCATCTTGAAGGAGCTTGAGACGTCCCTCGAAAGAGTCGGTGTCTCCTCTGGCTGCGAGGATTCTTCCGAAAAAAGAACCGCAACTGGCCCTGGAAGGTCGGACTCTCTGATCGCATCTGTTTCTGCAATCGATTCCCTCACTTCACTTAAGATCGGAGGATGAGGCGATGGCAATGGCTCGGAATCGTTGAATGAGAAGGGCGGTTCGGGAGTTGATGTAATGAATGGGGCAGAAAGTTCTGGTTCTGGTTCTGGTTCTGGTTCTGGTTCTGGTTCTGGTTCTGGTTCTGGTTCTGGTTCTGGTTCTGACGCTGATTCTGGTTCAACCGACTCTAATTCCCTCGCATCCTGTGAAATTGCATCCGGCTTGGAGAATGCGGCAGGCGAACTCGGCGACGAAGTTCCTGCGGCAAACTTCCATACGCCATCGAAGATGGTGTTCCATGAAAATGGGACGGTGGGAGAGGCGCCAGCAGCGGACGGGGTCGGCACTTCGGGCGCTGGAAGGATCGGGGGATTCGCCGGCTGATCTACCATAAGAGTCAACTCATTAGGCTCTCGCACAGGAGCGAGACTCGCCAACGGCTCTGCTAGCGATTCGGGCGGAGCAGTGAGAGACGAGGTCGGGACTTCGGGCTCCTGAAGCCCCTCGAGGCTCGCCGACGGATCCACCAGGATCGACTCACTAGGCCCCGGCAGCTCTTGCGCAGGAGTTGGACTCGCCAGCTGCTCTGCTACCAATTCAGGCGGAGTGGTGGCAGACGGGGCAAGAACGGAATCACCACCAAATAATGGTACTCCCTCCGGTTGAGCGAACGGAGCCCTCGACGGTGTCGCTTCCTCAATCCTGATGGTGGCGTTCTCTATCTGCTCCCAGGGCATGGGAGAAGATAATCCCGGCGATCCGACAGAAGCCATGATGGCGATCCCAGCGTCCGCTGTTTGCTCCTCTGAAGAACGAGGGGTAAGGCCCTCACCCTCAAAGGGCGAAAGTTCAACAATCGGATCCCCCATCCCATTATCACGATGTTCACTAGCTTGAACCGGTGGCTCGGCCAATCTTGAAATGGCAGCCTGCTCCCCCTCCGTACTCGGCAGGTCCGACATCGAGGGCGGAATATCCTGACCGAGGGAATCGGCCTCCAGGATTGGCCCAGTAGGTTCGGACGGCGGAACCTGCAGCTCCCGTGGAGCGGCACCGACTGGTGCCGGGCCTATCAGAACGTCCGGAACATCGAGCGATTCGATGACGGGATTCGACGAAATGGGTGGCGGAGCATCGGGACTCGGGGGAGCCCCATCAAACTGTTCCCACGGCATCGCTTCAGTAGCCCTAGATTCTTCAGTGGTGGCGCGGATTCCGTCCTGGGGCTGCGAGGCATCGATTTCCAATGAAGTCACTGCGGCAGGAGCCACGGGATGCGGCCCGAGAAACTCACCGGTTTGTATGTCGAAGAGAGAGGCAAACTGAACGGCCACAGTGCTGGCCGGTGCAAGCTCTCTGACCTTGGCATAGAGCTGAGAAGGTTTCTTGGGATTTTCAGAGTCTGGATCCTCGATGAGAATGTCAATTGCCTTGCCCAATTCGGCCACCGCGGCCATGGTATCTCCCTTTTCCTCGTACACATGGCCCAAGAGTTCGAGGAACGGGACGCAACGAGGTCCGGCAGCCAAGTATTCGCGCAACAACGATTCGGCCAACCAAAAGTCTTGTCGCCCGATCGCTTCGTTGGCGAGAGATTCAAATGCCTGCCGAGCCGTGACGAGACTGCCTAGTCGCAAGTGGAGAGTAGCGAAGAGCCGACGGGCCTCCGTGTTATGAGGATCAAGCCCGAGCAGCTCTTTCAGGGAAGCGGACGACCGGCCGTACTTGCCGGCGTTCATGTGGGTGATGGCTTCCTCCAGAAGCGCGCTTTTCTTGCTGTAGCCGACAACACCCCGTTTGTGCACCCGGGAGGGAGTCTTTTTATCAGCTTTTTGAGGGGGTTTCTTGTCGGTCCGCACGTCACAACCTTAGCAGATCATCGAGAAATGCGAAGTGGCTCCCCTGGCCAATTTGCACCAGATTTCGCTTCCGCGTGGTTCTCACGACCTTGAGGGGGCAAACTGGACGGAGAAATGCAATCCTGGTGCCAACATGGTCTTCACACTGGATTTGAACATCTTTGATTATTAAGGCGTTAGTCGAGGCTCTCCTCCTCTTATTCCTCACTCCTTCTTCAAAAATGAACAAGTTCGTCAAGAATCATCGCCCAGAGAGCCCTGTCGCGGATCGTCTACCATGGGGAGACTCCAAGCAAATAGGCTGGCCCTTTCTGCCGTAGTTCTCGAAGCAGTAACCAGGATTGAGCCGGCAAGGGAGGCATCCTTAATAAATACAGGATGTCGAGCAAACAAGCGGCGAGGCCCGCTTTCTGGTCGCAGAAATCTGGTGCTGATCGGTAGTTGCGGCTGGAGCTCTCATGAAGCAGACACGCTAGGCTGGTTGTGTCGGTGACGAGCTTATGGTACCGTCTTGTATTCCCTTTTCATGCGCGACGTGGTCTGGGGGGATTATCAGTCCCTCCGCGTACGATACATTGTGTGAATCATGGATTTTTTTACTTTCGGACAATTTAGGTGGGCCAGGCAGGCCTCGCTCGTCTGTCTGCTGGCAGTGCTGAGTGGGTTTCTGCTTCCTCTCACCCCGCGCGCTGAATCTGGAGGAAGCTCCTCCGGACGCGTCGCCCTCGACTTCAATGATGTTGAACTCTCTGTGTTTGTTCGTTTCATCAGCGAGTTGACCGGTAAGAACTTTGTCTTGGACGATGTCGTCAAGAAGGCCGGGGGGAAAATCAGCGTGTACTCCCCTACCAAGGTCACGCACGACCAAGCGTACAGCATGTTCGTGGCGGCACTTGAGGTCAGTCGTCTGGCTGTCGTTCCGAAAGGGAACGTCTATCAGATCGTGGCGATGGGGGACCTTCCTCCGGAGCGCGGGGCATTCGTCTATAAGCTCAAACACGCCAATGCAACCGACCTTGCCGCGATCCTGACCAATCTCGTCGCCCGATCTCAGACCGTGGCACAGACAGCACCAGGCGCACGACCCCTATTCAGGCCCTTGAGCGAATTCGAAGCCCCCGTCCAGGTCTTTGCGGACAAGGCCACGAACTCGATCATCATCAGTGCGACCAAAATCGCCTACACCAAGTTACAGTCCGTCATTCGAGACTTGGACACGCGCCGGAAGCAGGTCTTTGTCGAAGCCGTCATCTTGGAGGTGCAGGTCACCCGGCTCCGACAGATCGGGAGCGACCCTCTTCAGGTAATTGGTGTGGGCAAAAGCGGTTCCGTGCAAGGCTTTGCCGGATTCAATAGCGCACCAGAAAATTTGGCAACCGTTGCGCAGGCCATTAGTGGGGTCGCTGCGGGCAGTGCAACTGGAGGGGCGGTCACGGTGCTCAATACCGTCAACGTACGTGCATTTTTGCAGCTGTTGATGAGCCTGACGGACACCAACGTCCTGTCGACGCCTCAGGTACTCGCCGCAGACAATCAAAAGGCCAAGATCGTCGTGGGTGAAAATCGTCCGTTCCCTACGGGTCAGGCCCAGGGAATCACGGGAGGTACCCTTGTCACAATCGAGCGAAAGGATGTCGGCGTCACACTGGAATTCACTCCACAGGTCTTAGAGAATGACTTGATTCGCTTAGAAATCAAGCAGGAGATTACCGCGATCGAAGATAATGTCGCACAAACGATAGGGGTCGGGACGTCCAGCGTTCCTGTCGGACCCTCCACGACCAAGCGGTCGATGGAGACGACTACCATTGCGAAAGATCAACAGACGATCCTCATCGGCGGGCTCGTGCGGGATAATATCACCCTCAACGAAAATAAAGTCCCTCTCCTTGGAGATATTCCACTCTTAGGTTGGCTCTTCCGATTCCAAAGCCGACAAACCGATAAGCTCAGCCTGCTTGTGTTCCTGACTCCGACCTTGGTCAGGGATGAAGCGGACATGGTGGAGTTGAACGCCCGCAAGTCAGCGGACTTGGGGACCCTGCAGCGCGAAAATCGGATTGAGGAGCCCACGAGACTCAAGCAAGAAGTCTTAGAAAAACTCGAACGCCCGAATGGAGTTCCCCGCCCCCTTCCGAATACAGCAGAACCATCCGCTCCGCTCCAGCCACCCGTGCGACCGGAGTAATCTCAGATCGATCACATCGGCGATTGCTGCCTTGGCTCGCGTCTCCTGCAAGTTCATAAGCCCTCTCTCCAAAGGCAGCACTCTTTATGCTGGCGTGAACGCCCCGTGACGTCAACGGATCAACGTACCTACTGTCGGGTCCAGGGAATCCTGCCAACTCACCGCCTGATAAATCAATCACGTAGACACCATCTGAATCTTCGCTTTTGGTACTGGATTCTGAGGATTCTTGGCACTGCCTGCAACGGCCTCGTTCCTCAAGCCACCGCTGGCCTACTTTTCGGGTTTTGGGTCATGCCGCTCCGGCGCCAATGACTGCAATATCTATAGATCCTGTCATGTTGTTCTTAGACGGCATTGTCTCACCGATGATTGGCACTTCTTGTACTTCAATCGGCTGAGCAGTTCCCGTATAGTTCTCTGTCCGTTGACGCTCGAAACTGAGAAGGGAAGGAAAGACATGGGGCGGCTTCGTTGGCTTTCGATCGTACTCGCGGTGTGCTACTGGCAGGGATCTCTGCATTCTCCCGGGTATGCTGAACAAGCAACCGATGGAGGAACCTGGAAGAGTTACACGAACAGCCGGTTCGGTTTCTCGGCGCAGTATCCTTCAGATTGGCGGCTCGGAAACCCGATGCCGGATGGGACCGGGATTACCCTCTCTCCACCAACTGGGGAAGGTCAGGTTACCCTTTCCGGATTCATGAACGTGCTCGAAGGGAGCAGTCCGGATGGTCGCCAAACCCTCGACGAATTCGTCACGGCTCACCGGCGCATTATCACGGAACTGTACGGGAAGAAGCACATCACAATCGCGTGGGAAACGGATCGCTCCACGACACTCGGGGGATTCGCCGCAAAGCAACTCACCTTCACCTATCGCAGTGACAGGAATACCGAGATGCGGGAAATCCACATTATGTCGTTGGGACGGAACGAAGGCAGGGGTGTCCGGATAAAAAGCCAGGCTTCCAGCAAGGGGACGATGATGCCGCTCGTGACGAAACTCCTGGGGTCCTATCAACCGGGACGGGACCAGAACGCGGTGAGCCCCTTTGCGCCAACGCGAGACAGCCTGCCCGTGACTCCACTTCGATAAGAAACTAGGCTCCACTCTCTCTGACAGCAGCCAGGTGTTTGACGGCTTCCCGCACGGCCGTTCGGGCTTTGATCGCCGGACTCAAACTCGCCCCCGGATCCACCCTGTCCCCCAATTCCGCAACCCGTCGGCATTGCTTGATCGCCTCCAGCAAATACGGCAGGGCTTCCTTGCCGTGCGGATCGGTCGGTGGAAGGCCCTTGAGGATCACTTCTGCATGTTTACTGACCTCACCGCAGTGATGGACGATCGCTTTGGTATCCCCCATCCCCCCGTGCGCCAGCATCTCTTCGACATTCTTCATCAAACTATCCGCCTCTTCTTGCAACCTCGGTCTGGGAGGCTCAGAGGCCCGGGAGACCTCCCCACTCAATACCGGTTGAGGCCACGTGGGGGTGACACCCCCTAACACCATGGCAACGATCATCCATACGTTGATAGTCGGAGTCAGCCGCACGTTCACCCTCCTAATACCGTCCCTTCGGTTCTGCCGACGACGAGGTCAACGTACGATAGAGACGATGAAAGTCTTCTGTGGTGAGATCAGGATTCTGAAGTTGCACAAGAGCGGCATGGTCGATGGGAAACTCGACCGTATCGTCGTAATTCGACGAGGCGATTGTCACAAAACGAGGAGGGAAGAGCCGTTCAGGCAAGAGAATCCCCACGCCCAGATTATATTTCAGGGCCAGGCGGATCGCTTCCCGTGCCTTATCGGCCGGCACGTCCCGACCGAGGCCGATGTTCTGTGGCGGCTGGCCCAGTCTGGCGAACTGAAAGTGAACATTCGTCAAACCCGCTTGGACGAACTCCTCGTTTAACGTGGCCACCTGGCTCTTATGGTGGTTGGCGAGCACCACCTCGACTCGACTCACCGGGGGAGCCGGCATTCCCTCGGCAAAGACAGCGAGCCCTCCTATCGCGTTGACACTGACAGCAATTGCGAATGCACTCACGTAGCGACGCAGCTTCATGGACTATTTCGCCTCGAAGGTAAATCCAACAGACGTACTCCCATTGTCAGCCACCGTGATCGCTTGTTCTCGCTCTCCAAGAGTCGGATGCCAGGCCTTGATGCGGTACGTCCCCGGCGGAAGATCCTTAATGGCAAAGGTCCCTGCCATGCCGGTAATGGCATAGTAGGGATTCTCCACGGCAAGCCCATGCCCCTGCATGTAGGGATGCATCCCGCATTGCATGGTGACGCCGCGTCGGTTCCCGGTGAACCGGATCAAATCGCTGGTCCCGGCTTTGGTCAGGGCCGGCCGGTGAAACATGATGAAAATGTGTTCCCGTTCCCGTTCGTAAATCTGCAGATCATGCGAGACCGAATCCAGGTTGACCACGCTGAGCGGATGTTCATTTCTCATGACAGAGACAAAGGGCACGAATTGACAGATATTGGCTTGGAGTTTTGTCTCCTGAAATTCGAACGGCTTCCCCTTTTCCACTCCCTCGATGGTGACAATCACATCTTTCAGTCCCTGCTCTTCGCCAACCGCCACTTCGCGAAGGACCCGATATCCGGATCCATCGGACAGGGCGCCGCAATACACACGATCGTAATACCGGCGAAGCTCGAATCGCGTGGGCGGCGGGAGCTCACCGACAAACTGCACCGTGCCCGTCACCGTCGCCCCGTTCGATACCGGCATTTCCTCGTAGGCCTCTGCCGCAGCTGTGCCGATCATGCAGGCACTCAAAATCAGTGAATTGAAGAAACAGGTCAGAAAGCGACTCGTCCGTACTGGCATGTTCACCACCCTTGAAAAGATACATGGGGGAGCATGGAGGCTCCCCCTGGTCTGAGTGATTATGACCGGCCTGGCACCTCTATTAGTGGCGTCCCCGCTTGTTCAGCAAGGACGCCACCATCTTGTTGGTTACTGTCCAACTATCGAGGTCCGCGAAATACTCCCACCACCATTCTCATGCTCCGCCGTCTTGGTTGGCGGAATTTGTGGTGTCAACGGAAGAATCCGCTGATCCTCGACCGGAAGGACCTTGAAGAGACCCCACTGCCCGGCATTGGCAAACGCCGGCCGTTGGTTCTTCCACAGATAGTCGCCGACGATCTTATTCGGACCTCCGGCGCCGCCTGTGAGATAGGCGTTAATCACCTCGGAACCGCCGAACTCCATGGTACTGACCTGGTCGGCACCCTGCATGTACGGCTCATGCGGCCATTCGTGGCCGTCCACGGTGAACAACTGCACCTGCTCGCTGAACGCGCCGAGCACGTGAACCGCCACCGGATCTCCGACGTGCGCCTGCAGCATCGGCGTGGAAGGCGCGTCTCCGGCCTTCACGCAACTGAAGACCTCGGAGGCCTCACAGCCCTTTTCCATCCGCCAGGCGGTCGGTTCAGACCGGTAGTTCACCGCCGTGATCCCGGCCACGTTTTGGATATAGGGCATGAAGCTGACGCCCACGATGTTATCCTCGTCCTGGAACATCAACGAGAAGTCACGGTAGTTCTTCCGGCTTTCGTTCCCGGGGATCGTCCGATCCACGAGCACGTCGGCGCGCCAGCTACTCTTCATCGTGATGTCGTTCCCCGTCATCGGATCGCGGTAGCGCGATCCCTTCGGACCGACGATGATCGATCCGAACAGACCGTTCCGTGGATTCTCGACCACGTTCCCCCAATCTTGAATAAGGGCGGCCAGCTCTCCGTACTCCGGGTGAGCGTAGTACGTGTATGTTTTGCTCTGCCCAGGACCGATCGTTTGATCGCCCGGGTTGTTGCCGACATTGGCGCCGAACGAATCTTTCGGATCGAACGCCATCATATCGACATGGAATCCGGCCCGTTCCTTGGCCATCTCGTTTTTCAGGTTGACCTTCACGCAATCCCCGATGTTGACATGCAGGGTCAACGGGCTCGGCCTCAACTCTCCTGCCTTAACCCGTCCCCGATCATCGTCGAGCACGTACATCTTGCCCTGCTCGTTCCCGAAGACCATCTTCCGTTCGAGATCGACTTCCATCACACCCGGCGCCCCTTCGTGGTACCGGATATGCTGGTCGATCGCCGACACGTTGAAGGTCTTCACCGGAGCATCCGCCGGACAGACCGACGGGGCAGACTTTTGAATCTGCTCGCGACTCGGCAAGGGCTTCAGATCCCCTTGCAGTTCATCGAAGACCCGGAAGAGCCCCCAACTGCCTTCCGCAAAGTGCGAGGCACGGCCACTGTAATAAAGATAGTCGCCGGCCTGTTTTTGCGGACCACCGGCTGCAGGGATGGCCGGGTCGTAGCGCTCTCCGATCGCCAGGTGAATCGTGCTCCGCGGCATGGCAGTGATGCCGTACCGTTCCATCGGGAACCAGTGGCCCGTGACGTGCCACGTGTGGACTTCGTTGGCGGATCCGACGAGAGCACGAACCAGAATCGGGTCGCCCAGATAGGCCCGCAGCAGCGGCGTGCCCGGATCTCCGTGAATACCGGACACAAACAACCTCGACGGGTCAGGATTATTGGCGAGACGCACACTCAACGGCTCGACGCGCATGCTGTAGCCGCTTCCTGTCGTTGCCTCCCCGCCGTTCAGGAACCACATCGCCGATTTATTGATACGGTCCGGGAACTGATGCGACGGCGGCCCATCGACGGTTGTCGCCCCTAGTCTGGCTTGTGGATTGTCGGTGCTGATGAGCTCCGCCGTCCGCGCATTGCTGTCCATGATATGCATCATGACCTCGCGGAAACTCCCACGGATGTGGGCCGACACCGGTTCCAGGGTGTGAATGTCGGCGATGGGACCGCTCCGGATTTCCTTTCCGGTCACCGGATCGTGATAGGTCGAGCGCGGCGGCTCGGTAATGAAAGCGGAGAACAGACCATGCCCCCAGGTATCGGTCCCGAAGACGTGGTCGTGCCAGTAGACAGTCCCGAAGTCGGCATCCACATACCAGCGTTCGCGGATGAACTCGACGCTCGCGATGTCGTTCTTCTTGTGCGCGTACTTCAGAGGAGCATCGAAGGTGACCGTGTTGCCCTTGATACTCTTAATCCGCGCGACTTCAAAATACTTGGGATCGTCCATCCCTACGCCGAGTTCGATATTCTCGTGGAACTTGGACGGATTGCTGACGGTGATGCTGCGCGCGCCGGCTTTTGTATCCGCCGTCAGCACCGTGTTCCCCGGCAGCGGCATCCCCTTGTCCGGTTGCGGGTCTTCCAACATTGTGAAGGCCCGCAGCGACATGTCGTAGGAGAATCCGATCGTCGGTCCATCCGACGCGCTGGTGTCGAACTGGAAGAAATGCGGATGGAGATTGATCTTATTCGCCCATCCCGTCCGCGCATCGTCAGGAATTTCGTTCTTGAAGATGATATCGACGCAATCGTAGACATTGCCGCGGATGACCAACGGCATCTGCTTCTTGGGGTTCTTGCGAACCTCTGCTTCTTCTTCGTGCAGCACATAGATCATGCCGATCGGATCCACAATCGCAGAGGATTTGGCTGTTGCCGGCTTGAGGGTAATCGGCAGCGTAATGGAGTGAATCGTGTAGAACTTGCGTGGAGAACTCTCGGGGCAGAGACTCCACGGCCCCTGCTCACCCGGCTTGGCCTGTTCGGTACTTCTCGTTCCGTCTTCCCGAACGCGGAAGGGTTCCAACCAAGGCGCTCCTCCATGATTCGGTGCAAACGGAGGGCGCTTTCCAAGATGCGGTCTGAGCCAAGGAAACGCAAGTTTGCCGGTTTGCGGATCGAAGGTAATCGCAGGACGCTTGAGCGGGGTCGGCGACTCGTAGTCCGCCCACTTGTGCGGCGTCTCAGGCTCGTTCAGCGCCAGTGCGCCGTCCCACTTCCAATTCACGACCGTCGCATCGTGCGCCTGGGCCTGCTTCACCTGATCTTCCGTCTTGCCGGGCAAGCCTTGCGGCGGCAGCATATATTCGACCCAATCCTTGATCGAGACCTTGACCGGGTTGGCTTTCCAATCCGTCTTATCCTTGGTGATCTCGTACTTTTTCCCTCCGTACCAATCCACCGTGGTGCCGACCAACTTGTCCGAGCTGACTGCGAGCTTGATCTTCCCCTTGCGATCGGGCAGCTCGACGAGCGGCTTCATCACGTCGGTTTGGAACCCGGTCGACTGCAGCGTGTTGTATACACGCCAGAACCCCCACATCCCCGTCACATAGTGCTGCGGAATATGGCAGTGAAACACGAACTCACCGGCCAACGCCTGCAAGCCACCAGACCCGCCCTCGGTCACTTCATCGTAAATCTCGGACGGACCGATCGATTGCACATCCAACCGATCCGAGGTATCGCTGATCGGCGGAAACTTCACCGGACCATTCTTGGACAAGGTGGGATCGAGCTTGCTCGTGCCGGGCTGTCTGGCCCAGCGGATCGATCCGCCATGCAGGTGGTGCGAATGGACGATTTCCGACCCGCCAATCATCCTGAACTTGGCAGGATCGCCCAAGTAGGATCGGGGAACCGTCGTCGCCGGATCGCCGAACGTGTAGGACCCATAGCCCTGCGACTCATCTGCAAACCCGATCAGATGCGCCTGCAACTCCAAGCGTTCGCCGTGCGGTTCGCTCCGGTAATTCAGCAAGCGAGCGGAGGGACGATAGGTGTCCGTGTGTGGGTCACGCTGCGGCAGCATGTCGCCTTTGCGGTTCAAGAGACGGAACGTCTCATCTCCCGCCTCATGATAGAAAATCACGAATTCGCGGAAGTCGGAGCCGTTCGCGACATCGATCATCGCTTCCCACCCGCTCTTCATCTCCTCCGCCGTAAACGGGCTGAGATAGCGGGAGCCACGCGGCTCCACCACGAGCGACCCCAGCATGCCCAAGGAATATTGATCCCTGGTCGCGTGGCTATGGAACGCACGGCCGCCTTCCTGCAGATCGACTGGGATGTACCACTCGAATTCGCCGCTCTTCCCCGGGGGCACCAGCGCGTCAGGATTATTGGTGGCCGCCGGCTTGCCGGTGCTCGCCACGAGCATCTGGGAGCCGTTGATGATCATGTTCGTCGGTTCTTCGGCAATCTGATTGCGCAACGTGATCCGCAGACAATCTCCCTGATTCGCCCGGATCACAAGCGGTTGAATGAGATCACCCTGCAAGCCGTTCGAGACGGCGCCGCCGGCAAAGGTCGGATCGTCACTGTCTCGCGCCGCCCTGTTCTTCTCCTCTTCCTCCCTCACACCGGCCACGTTTTCGGTCAACGCGTACATGTAGCCGGGGTAAAAATCCCCGAATCGATTCACCGTAATCTCGACATTCATCGCCGTCACATCATAGGCACGAACCGGAGCCTGTGCGGGACAGCGGGAACCCTGCGTCACCAACACCTTGTCCGGATCTTCCGCCACGAGCAGCACACCCTGCTGCATGGCGTGGGCGCCGGCTCCCTGGAACGGTCCTTTCGTCTTGACCTCCCGCTCGATCTGCGCGACAGCCTTCGACATCTTGTCCTGCATCATCGGGCCTGCAGGCTGATGGACGACAGTCGCTGCCGCCGCCGTTTCAGGACTTATCACTGCCGCGTGCTGATGAGGAGTCGCTTCTGCCCACGCCTCCGTCACCCCCAATACAGTAGCAAGCAACGCGACTCCTGCCCGACTCGCAATCTTTCTGGTGGTCATCCTCTTCCCCTCCTGAACAACATCTGATGAATACAGTCCATCCACCGCAACTCTGTTCGCTCGACGCTCGTGCCCTGACGCGCTCCCGCGTCCTGCCATAAAAATAGTCTGGTGAAGGTTCCGCTCTTCGCGGTTGCGATCGCAGGAGGCCAGTCCATTAATGACGCACCCTCCACCAGACAAGTCTTGTCATCTCACTCACAAATCTGGTGGTGATTCAGCAAGTTATGTTCCACCGGAGCGGGTGTGAGCCAAAGGATGACTTTCTCAACGATTCATGCAGATTTTGATTCTGCTGGAGGTGATTTGCATCGGGAGATGGGACCGTGACGCCCCATGTCTCGTGAGCAAATCATGATGAACGACTGATGGGCAGTGGCGATTGTGAATTGTCTGAAAATGAGATTCGATGGGGCGTGACCGCCCCATTCTCAGAAGGGACAATGGAACAGGCTGGGCTGGAGAATGGTCAGATCTACTCGCGGTCCTCACGAAGACCGTGGCGCTTCACCATGCGCTCGATCGTCTTCCGATCCACGCCGGCCTCTTGCGCGGCATGGCCCATATGCCAGCGGTGGCGTTGAAGGAGTTCGAGGAGAAAGCTGCGCTCGAACGAGCGAACCACTTCTTGTTTGACCTGCTTATAGGAGCCTCCTTCCACAGAAGAAGAATCGCCGGAAGGAGAGAGCCGAAGGCCGGAGGGCAAATGCTCCAGACGGATCACCGGACCGTCGGCCAACGCCGCCGCCCGTTCGATCACGTTCTGGAGTTCCCTAACATTGCCCGGCCAGCTATAGCCCGTCAAGGCCGCGACCGCAGCGGGCTCGAAGGTCGGAATGATCCCAGTTTCCATCCGATGTTGGTGCATGAAACGCTGGAGGAATTCGCGCGCCAGCACCTCGACATCTCCCTCCCGCTCTCGCAAGGGAGGGAGAACGATCGGAATGACGTTGAGGCGGTAATATAAGTCTTCTCTGAACTCGCCCCGCTTCTGAGCCTCTCCGAGGTCCCGATTCGAGGCCGCGATGACTCGCACATCGATATCGATATACCGTGTCCCGCCGACCCGACGGAACTGACGTTCTTGCAACACCCTGAGGAGGCGCGATTGCAGCGTGTGACTCATCCCGCTGACTTCATCCAAAAACACGGTGCCGCCATGCGCCACTTCGAACAGACCGGATTTGGCCGTGTGCGCTCCGGTAAACGCGCCCCGTTCGTGCCCGAACAACTCAGACTCCAACAAAGCATCCGGCATCGACACACAGTCCACCGGCACAAAGGGCCTGCTGGCGCGTTGACTGTGGTGATGGACCGCGCGGGCGACCAGTTCTTTCCCTGTTCCGCTTTCTCCATAGATCAGAATGTTGGCATCCGTCCTAGCCACCTTGCTCACAAGATCCAAGACAGCCTGAATGGCCGCACTCTTTCCCACAATCTGCCGCAATGTGTGCTTCGCTCTCGCAAGAGTTGGAAGCAGATCATGTCGCTGGGAGAACAGTGCTGTATCCTCGTGACCCTCCCTCTCTTCGAACGCCCGTCGCGTCACCTCCTCAAGATCCTTGCTCGTATAGGGCTTCAGGATGTAATCCAGGGCCCCTTGCCGCATGGAACAGACGGCGGTTTGTACGGTCGCAAAGGCGGTCATCAACACCACCTTGATAGTCGGATCCAGCCGTTTTGTCGCATTGAGCACATCGATTCCACTCAGACCCGGCATGCGCAAATCGGTGAAAACAAGCGCCGGTCGTTCCTGTTGGATGACAGTCAGCGCCCGGACCGGATCATTCTCCGTCAAACATTCATGGCCCAATCGGCTCAAGATGCGCCGACAGTTTTCGAGTGCCTCGACTTCGTCGTCGACAATCAGTATTTTGCCTGCATGTTCCATCCGACCCCCTGAGATTCATCGTTCGCCGTTTTTAGCGAAGGGAGGATGACCGACGCAACGACTCCGACTTCTCCGTTCGCGACCTCCAAGCGCCCTCGATGATCCGCCACAATGCTATAACTCAAAAACAATCCCAGTCCCGTCCCCTGGCCGACATCTTTCGTCGTAAAGAAGGGATCAAAGATTCGGCCGAGGATTTCCTCCGGAATACCAGGGCCGTTATCGATCACCTTGACCGTGGCCCATTCTTCACGATCCCGTCTCAGCCGATCCGACTGAACGGTCACCACTCCTTCACGGCCGCATCCCCGCACCGCATCGATGGCATTATTGATGAGGTTGAGGACGACCGTTTCCAAACGATCCCGATCACCCATGATCGCCGGTACATCGGCGGACAAGACAGATTCAATACGGACACCCTGGGTAGCAGCCCGTTCCCGCGCGATGTCCACACAGGAACGGAGCACGCAATTCAGATCGATCGGCTTCAGTGTCGTGGCGGAGCCATGTGAGAGGGCCAACATGCTCTTGGTGATCCGGCTGATCCGGTCTGCTTGCGATCGGATCGCCTGCAGATCGCGCTGCATATCGGCAGGTAATTGCAGCTCAGCCGCTTCCGCCTCGATACACTCAATACGGTTGAGCATGATGCCCAACGGATTGTTGATCTCATGGGCAATCCCGCTGGCCACTTTGCCAAGCGTGGCTAGGCGTTCGGAGAGATGGAGCTGTTTTATGTGGCGCGTAACCTCGGTGGTCTTTTCCTCGACCCGCCTGGTCAAATCGTTATTCAAGGCCTCCATCTCAGCATGGGACGCCTTCAGTTTGTCCGCCATACGATGCACCGCGGTCGCCAAGTCCTCGAACTCGTCTCCCGTCCGAATGTCGAGCGATCCACCAAAGGTGCCATGGCTGATCGCTTCGACCCCCGCTTTCAACGTGTGAATCGGGCGGGCAATTCTGGTCGCCACATAGCGTCCGATGGCCCACAAGAGTCCGAACATGACGAATCCAATGATGGAGAGATTGCGGAGCTGATCCCGAATCGGCGCGTAACTTTCTGCGGGCTCTTGCCGAACAAAGACATGCCAGGAATCACCCGGAACGCCCAGACCCGGTACCGGCGCAAAGCCGACCACAGTATCTCGTGCGCCATGTCCATCGTCCTCGGCAATCCCCCACCCGGGCTCATTCGACACGATCATGGTCATAAGAGGCGCTGGGATGCGATGGGCCTGACGGGGAAGAATCGGACAGACGAGCGGCTGGCCATCCGCACTGAATAGCATGGCGTGGCCGGTCTGGCCGATCCGGATTTGATTGATCATCCCAAACAGTGTAACGAACCGGTACGAGACCTTGATCGCACCGATCACGATGCGCTGGTGATCGTCCAAAATGGGTACCGCCACATCAATCGTCTCTTCCGGAGTCCGAAAGGAACCTCCGCGCCCGGCCGTGAGTCCGCTCAGATAGACCTCTTCACCGTCTCCGTTCTGAATGGCCTTCCACCAAAGCTCATCCCCGAAGAAATAGTGGTCCGGTTCCGACGTGGCCGCGACAAGCGCTCCATGGCGATCCGTGATAAGGATCCCGACCATCTTGTCCCCATCTCGTACTTTCGTCTCCAGGAGATATCGTGAGAGTTCGGTGTTCAACAGGCGCGCGGCAGCGTCAGAGCCTCGTTCCCAGGCTCGGGCACGATCTTGAATCAGCGCTGCGACCTTGGAAGAATTCTCGGGATAGGAACGATTGGCAAATTCTACCGGTTGCCGGACACGCAACGGCGCCGAGGCCAGGAGGCGAACCCTCTGGATTTCTCCTTGCACCAACATCGTCACGCGATCTGCTGCCTGAGCTGCGATCGTCTGAAAGTTTTCTCCAATCACGTCGCGCAGCGATCGCATACCCGACACATAGGCCAGAATGAGGCAGGTCAGCAGCGGAATGCAGCCGACCAGAACGATGGCCAACACGATGCGGCCCCTGATCGTATGAACCGTCACTCGGCTCCTTTCGGTGGAGGAGCGCATTCTACGCAACGTCGAAGGGAAATCGCTAGCCTCACAGAAACGGCTGCGATAGGGCACTGTTCATACGTAGAGGAGCGAGTGTGTTCACCCCACTGTACTGTGCTGAAATTGTGCCAGTAGAAGAGTTAAGCAGCGGGAAACAATAGAAAAATTAGAAGAGATATAAAAGTGGTTCGCACGCAGAAAACGATGAATACAAAGGCTTTATTGGGAGACCAGACCTTTGATCATCAACTTACGCGATTGAGAAAAATGGGGTGAGTGACGGGTGGTTACGTCTCTACCCCGCAAACACGCCAGCAGAGCCATTTCCCAAGGTTGGTGTAGCAGTCATGTCGGCAGAAGTGTAGCAGATTGCAGACGGGATACAACAGTGTAAAAGAGGAATCGTGATCATTGAACAACTGAAGCAGCGACTGACCGCGATCTGTGATGTACCGGTGCAGGATGGGAGCTACTTGGAGGAGCGATGGTGTCCACCGAGTGTGGCAGAGTTACTGTTCCACTGCGGTATTGAGATGAACCCAACGGACATACGGCACATGCCTGGACCACCGCTGCAATGCACCACGAACGCCTTCAACAACGCCAGCCAACACCCAGGAAGCATGCCGTTCTTTGGGCTGGGTGTCTACGATGCCCTTGACTCTGACGCGGTGTATTGGTGGCCGCATTGTTGGGTGGTGCTGCCGGATGGAACCTTAGTGGATTCAGCGAACCTCTCCAAGACCCCCCACTATCTGGGGGTACCTTGGACCACCTCGCTTCTGTATGCTGTGACTCAAGATCATCCGCTGCATCCGATGCTTGTTCGACGCCCATTCATGAACAGAAAGTCCTAACTCAAACAATAACCACAAAGGAGACAATGATGAAAGCACTTATGGCGGTGGCGGTGCTGATGGGGCTGGCGGTGTTCTCAGCGGGGGCGGTGTGGGCGGGATGCTCGCAGTCGTATCAGGGCGATAAAGTCTGCACGGTTTGTGTAGATTCTCTAAATCCTAATTCACCACCGATTGTCACTTGTCGGTAGAGGGGGGAAATATCAGACGGAAAAATGTCTTAGCCCATCGAGAGGGGCGGCATCTGGCGTCACCCCCCTCTGGGTGGGTCTGAATTGTGGTGGAGGGTGGCAGGTGGGCTGAGTACTTCGCCACCACTGCGGCAACAATTCCCGCAACATACCACCGCAACGCCGCGCCAGTGTTGCAAAGCCAAGGGATATCAGATCCCTTTGGCTCGCTTAATGACCTTCACCACCGTTGACGCATGCCACGCGCCGCCCCGTAACGTGGTCACTCCCCGCTTGTTCAACTCCCCCGCGATCTCTCGTACCGTCAGCCCCTTCGCCTTATAGCCTTCGATGATGGGCAGGACTTCACCGGCGAACCGGTCTGACGCAGCCTTGGTGGATGCAGCCCCCTTGCGCTGTGCGGTGCGGAGGTTGGTGGGGTTGCCCAACTTCTTCCCTTGCTTCGCCAGTCTCCGCTTGACCGCTTGTAGGGCTTCCTTGGTCCTGTTCGAGATGAGGGCACGTTCCTTCTGACTGAGTGCGGCGAAGAGGTGTAGGGTGAAGGGATCAACGTCTGCGCCCAACTCCGTCACAATAAAGGGAACCCGCGCTGCCATCAGACCAGAGATAAAAGCGACATCGCGGGAGAGTCTATCGAGCTTGGAGACAATGACAGGGGCTTTGAGCTTTCTGGCGGTGGTGAGTGCTTCGGCAAGTTTTGGCCGACGAGTGAGTGCGTCTTGACCCTTGCCCGTCTCAACCTCTGTCACCCATTCAGCGACGGTGAAACCCTCTGACTTAGCGAATCGCTCAACCGCTTCCCGCTGTGCTGCAAGGCCATTTCCTCTGCGACCTTGGTCTGAGGTGCTGACTCTGAGATAAGCTAGGGCTGGTCGCTGCGCTGGTTTCGCCTGTGTTGGTGCGGTGTTCATGCTGTTTCCCTCCTGTTGTTGCTCTGACTATATACTCGTATAGCCTCAGAAACAAGCCCTAGTTTCTCCTTGCGTGACACTCCTTCCACTCTCGCAACCCTTCCACTCACGCAAGACACACACACACTTTCACCAGGCGTGACGAAGCCCCCCACGAAGGCCCCCAAGCCCTCGAAAAGGCTGGGCTGGGTGGCTGGGCCTGCTAATAGGTTACAGCATAGGAGAGAGAAACCCGCCCTAATACCCTGGAGCATAGGACGACCAGAACGGCTAATGCATTGCAGCATAGGACGACCAGAACGGCTAATACCCCCCAGCATAGGACAAACAGAGCGGATTGTTGACTAGTCCACTCAACATCTCTCTGATATCTGTCTCTGATCTCTTGTTTCTTTTTCGCTAACGACCGCTATCAACCACCAGCCGCGCCCAGCGGCACTAACAAGGAAGGTGACCCTATGACGCAGTGTCTTGACCCTGAGAACAATCCCACGAAAACCGGAGGTAGACAGCACCGCTTCGCCTCCACCCCAAGTGTAACCACCCGCAACTTCCGCACCGATCAAGCCTCAGAACGTCGCTTGAGGACACTCGGTGAAGTCCTTGCGGGGGCAGCGAAGGAGGACCGCTTATCGCTCAGTTTGCTCCTGAGACGCGCAGTGGAGATCTATGTAGACCATGTCCAGGCCTTGGACCGGTGGTCCCTGGATGCAGAGAAGGGAGCGGTGAGGAAGGGAAGCACGCGGCCAACCCTTCGCAAGAAGAAGCCACAGGCGATATAAGCCCTCCACACTCCCTCAGGTAGCAATACCCCACCTTTTGTCTGACGACCTCGCCTGAGGGCAAGCGAGTGCCTTCCCGAGCCTACGGGGAGGGGTGTCTGTGGTAGCGGTAAGGTTGCTAGGAAGTTTAACCCACTTAATCAACCCTAATGGAAAGATGTACCAATGTGAACAACCTATTCTATATTCTTCTGACCAATCGAATCATCTTCGCCCTCTCAATCCCTCCCGCCAGTCAACTCCTCGCCAACCTTCCAGACAATTGGCCCGAGCATGCGGGTCTTGCTCCAGTGAAGCCCGCGCCGCTGGTGTGGGGTGGTGGTGTGGTGGGTGGCGAAAGCAATCCCATCAAGTCGGTCGCCGACGACCTCCGGACACTCTCCGGTACAGCCCTCAATGACCACGAGGACCAACGGAGGATACCGGATGCTGACCAGTACGACACCTTGCTATCAGGAGTCAGAGGGCGGTGGCGGCGACCACCAACGTGGCAGCGTGACCAGTTCGAGCGCATCACAAAGCAGACCCTTGAGCAACTCCTCAGCAGCATCAGAACGAAGCACTGGAAGACTCCCACGGAGATGGCGCGGCAGTACGGCAAGCTGACCTCGTGGGTGACCACCAGTTTGAAGTTCTGTTTCGAGCGGGAGGGCCTGTGCAGCCGCGAGGAGTTCGATGCACTGTTCCCGAAGCGTAAAAAAGCGACTCAGAGAAAGCGAACGTGACATGGCGATGTACAGACGTTTACCAAATGGCGATTTCATTCAAGTGAGAGGAACTAACATGGGCAGACAAAATTCGATGAACGACAGCAGCAAAGACGGGCAACCCTTCGGCAGTCAGGCTGAGATGATCTCGGCGATGCAAGACCCTCGGTATCGAAGCGACAGAGCCTACGAGGCGAGGGTGGTGGCTCGGGTGGCGGTGACTGACGGTAGCCTCGCGGGCGAGAACAAGCTTAACAGAGGCAATGTGATCAATGAAGTGGATCAGGTGGCCACACACATGCCTGAGGGGCTACAGACGGTGGGCGAGTTCGCAGCAATCATGCGATCACACAAGTACAAGACCAACCCTGCATACCGGTTGGCGATTGAGGGCGCGGTGGCTGCAGCGACACCAAATTGGCAACCACGTAGCGACGACCAGTCGTATCGGGTGCAGTTTACCGGCGAAGATGACAGCAGCAAGTCATAACCCCACACACGCATAAGGAAGACACCAACATGTTACCGAAATTCGCCGATGACCTTTTGAACACCAACCAGACCAGCCTTGCCGTTCGCCAGCTACCGACTCTCCCAGAGGCAAGCACTGTGAGCCGGAACCACGCGATCAGTGACAAGAGGAGAGCCGAAGAGCGCGAAGTCCCCGCATGGCAACCGCTGGATAAGAAGACCGACCCCCTCAACGATAACCCAGCGAGTGAACGTGCTGCGAGTGAGCAGGCGGCAAGTGCGGAGGTGCTGGCGTTGAGAGAAGCTGAGACCCTGCGGGTTGCGGCCCTGCAGTTCGATTCACATGGAAAACCGATGGTGACGAATGCAGGGTACTCCCGCACAGAAGAAGTCGTTGAAGAAACCAAAGGGTACAGGATCACCCGCTACAGCGATGGGTCAATCCGCAAAGACCTGATTAAGAAGTAGCAACACACACACAACCAGGAGTGCTTCACTCCGTTCAGAGAAGGAACACACAGACCATGTCAGCACCAGAAATTGTCACGACCATCGACGGAAGTGTTCTTCAGATCAGCGACCAGAGCGGCACCAAGCGGGTGGACAACATCAGCCCGCCGCAGCCCAGCCCGTTGAGTGACCGTCCGGAGCATCCGCTGCAGGGTGGTCAAGGGAAGTAAGTTAGCAAGTTAGCCTTGGTGGTGGCGGGGTGGGTGGTGGCTGAGGCCAGCACTCATCCCAGAACCTTCACCATGCGGCAGGCACCCAGGCGATTACTCGCGCAACAAAACGAGATTCATTCCCTCGTGTGGTTGAAGGCGGCTTTGCGCCGCTCGCGCGGGTGGTTGCCTGGGACTGTCTGCCTTCATCGACAACCACAAACAGGAATGAACGAGAACATGCGATCTGACAAATTCATACCAACATTTCGGGCGATGAGTACGACCCCACCAGATGTCTTGACGAAGCAGGAGCGGTACGAAGAGTGGCTCCCGATTGACTCCATCCATGTGAATGAATCCCTTTTCCAGCCGCGCAACCTCCACGATACCGACACGAAGACCGGCAGTGAGGCGCAGATCGAGACGATGCTGAAACAGTTGGAGAACGGTGAAGTGTTAGACCCTATCGAGGTCTGGAAGTGGCAGGGGCGGTGGTGGGAGTTCAACGAGTCAGGCGATCAGCAATCTGCTGAGGCCTGCATAGATCAGATTGAGGGTGGTGGAAGGGCGGCTAGCGCCGCTTGGCGGTACTGTCCCCTACTGAGGTAGTGAGGCGGTGTCAGGGCTAGCATAACGGCAGACACCGCAGCCCTTTATCATTGCGTTCCCCTGGGCTTCGTCCCCGATGCGTTGGCGCAATGGTGATCGGCTGTGTGTCTTCCGCTTTCAAACCGCCCGACTCCCTTTCTCTTCATCTGTCAGTCACCAAGAACAACTCCACATAACTGAATGAGCAGCGGTCTCACCCTTTCGCGGGTTATGAGCCGATTTGCCTCCGGCGTGTTGCCGCGAGAGCAAAGTGAGGCCGCTATTTATTCACAACACAACAACTCATGAGGCAAACATGATCAGTACCAACGAAGCCAAAGCACTCGAAACACTTTCATTCACCATTCACCGGCAGATCCTTGAAGAACATGGAACCGTCCTTGATGCAGCCCACACGCTGGCACTCCGAGCAATCCACCAGCAACTTGCCAGCATGCTTAACGGAGAAGCGTCCAATTGGCAGGGTCGGTGGGCACTCTCAGCGCCTATTGGCTTTGGCAAGTCCAGTGCTGTAGCGGCTTTCATTGCAGCGGCATGGCAGAAGCAGCTCCTTGGCAATGGGGTCACGCTCACGATTACCGCCGCACGAGTGGAGCAATTGTACGACTTTGAAGCGGCCATTCTGGTTGCAGGCATACCAGCTAATGCCATTCGACAGATTGTCAGCGTGATTCACAAGACGCCAGTGAAGCAGGGCAAGGCAGTTCGTCCGAGCGATGAAAATGTAGACGCGCCGGTGTTGTTGGTCGCGCACAATAAGATTCGGGGTGTGTATCGGAGAGATGAGAGTTGGAAGGCACGGCAAACAGACCTTGTGTACTTCCTGAAGTGCAAAGGCGAGCCGAGAGACTTAGTGATATGGGATGAACGGTGCCGAATTTCTGAGTCTGTAGCGATCAAGGTCAAGAAGCTACATCAGGCGCTCGCAGCCCTGAAGGCACTACCGGAGTATGCACAAAGCCATGCAGCCTTCATTCAGTGGTTGAGTACAACACTGCGCCGACTGCAGAAGGAGGTAGGGCGGCTCCAGCAGGCTCATGGATATGCGGAAGCCATTCTGAGTGACCTCAAGCCAGATAACTTGCAGGCGTTTTACACGTTGGTGACGCGCCAATCCAGGGAATTGGATACAGGTCTGCGAAATCACCTGACGGAGTTTCTCGAAATAGTGCGCTTCAAAGTGCGCGTGCTACCTGATGGAGTGGTGTCCTACCGTGTCGTGATTCCTGATTGCATGGAGAACGTGTTGGTGTTGGATGCCAGTTTCGGGTTGTCCGAACTGACCCAACTGGATACGACCATCCAGAACTTGGAAGCCGCTCATCCTTTGCTGTTGGAACTCCATCGACAGCACAGGAAGCACTTGGCTGACCTCAAGGACTGTTCAGACCTTCACTTCCTGCACTGGAATAAAGGCGCAGGGAAGGAAGTGGTGTGGGCAGACTGTGAGGCGTATCTCACCGACAAGGCTGAAGGTGGGAATGTGATTCTGGAAGTAATCGAACAGGTGAAGCAGTGGACCGCTGAAGGAAGAGCGGTGCTGCTGTGGACGCATAAGCGCGGCACCAACGGCAAAGACCTTGGGGAGATCTTGCGGCAGTGCCTGGTGAAGGCCGGGCTGGATGGAAAGCGCTTCCAAGTCGTGAACCCTTACCAAGGCAAATCTGGACCAATCTCCAAAGAACAGATCGTGGTAGAGACGTACGGGAGACATGACGCTTCCAACCAGTACTCATACTGTTCTGCAGTCGTCCATGTCGGAGTGCAGCAGCGGGAAGACCTAGACCTCTCTGGGGCTATTTGTGGCCAGAAGAGGGACCTGCAAACAGGAATCGATCCTGCGAAGGTGAGATCCATTCGTTGTGCGGAGCGTGCTGTTGAATTCCAGCAGAGCAACGGAAGAGGACAGAGCAGGATCACGAGGAACGGGAGAGCTTTGCCACAGGTGACCCTTGGGATCTGGAAAGACTACCAAGGAGAGAATCTGACAGAGCTGCTGAAACCTTGGTATCGAGGAGCCACTTGGGAGCGATATCAGCCAAGGTTTACCGAGGCCAGCGAAGACATTTCTTCAACGCTGGTACAGAAGGTCGCAGCACACATGACTACATTACCTGAAGATGTGGTGTGTGTTGGTAGTAAAACTGTGAAGCGCTGCCTTCGTGCTGAAGGAATCGCACGCAGAACATGGTCAAGAATTGTCCGGCAGTTCATCGACCAGCAGAACACGTGGAAGCTCGAAGGACAGATGCTGGTCAAGCAGACTGCCGAGGCTTTTGGGTTCTGACTAGCCACAGTGCCATACCCATATAGATCTTTCTTATGGGTGTGGCGCGGTGGGCATTTAGCATACGGATCAATGACTTATAAGCACTTAAGCCACCTTCGATCCCTCCCTTGATCAACCGACAGGCAACCCTGAGGAAGTCTCACAAGGCTACTCTCAGGGTTGGTCTGTCCGGCTGCCAAGGTGTTGCGGAAGGCTACCCCACCACCCTCTTACCACCGCACACTCACCACCCAGTCAGGGTGTCGTATAAATTCCTATCCCTCTGTTTCAGCAAAGGAGACGTATCATTTCATGATGAACAGCTTTGAAGACCCAGAGATTGTGAATTAGCGCACTACTGAGTGCAGGACGATACTAACCGGTGACCGCTCATACCGACTGGAACCATCATCACCACTGGAAGTCGTGATCATTGCGACTACACCCTGAAATGTCTGCGGAGCGTATGGCCGCGTTTCTGGACCATCGTCGAGCCTCCCAACCAGTCTCTCTAGACGTGTCTCTGGCGCGTTGATTTTCTGTTGAACGTCAGAGATCATGTCTGGAGACTCGAACTCTAATCCAGCCAGAAAGGCAGTGCCTGTCAGTAGTCCTGCACCCAACTTCTTGGCGTCCATAGTTTTCACCTCCCTCTGTGTTCCATGATACCACGGGAGGTGGGAATTTCACGGTCACAAAAAGAATTCGTAAATTAGGCTTGTCAGTGATCAATCAGAGTCTGAGTTACTCCGAATAGGATTCAAAATATTTCTCTAAGTCTACAAGCCAAGAAGGCAT